>CAZMDP010000091.1:0-1427 GCA_964565015.1 uncultured Prolixibacteraceae bacterium
CGTTCGATTATAGTGGGCGATATATTGAACCTTATCCCGGGTGAGCCTGATATTCACGCACCGGCTCAACCATTGGGAGATGATCCCATATCTTCGGCCGAATGTGCTAACCTGCAAAAAAACAGGCAGCCCGGACAAACGATTGATGTAGTATTGCTTCTTCCATTAATGTTGGAATCAAATCTTTCGAACAACAACGACCAGATTCTTTCCGGTCTTCGTAATAATGTTTATCAGGAAATTTCACCCGATTCGGTGCAGATTATCAGAAACGAAAGGGGCCCTCAGATCAGGTTTCAGGGTAACTCCGAAAATTTTATACACTTTTATGAAGGTGCCCTACTGGCGATTGATTCGCTTATTAAGGGCGGCGTAAAGGTTAATTTGAGGGTGTTCGATACTGAACAGCGTGAATCGAGGGTGAGGCAACTGATTGCCACAGACAAGCTCAGAAATGCCGATCTGATAATTGGTCCTGTTTATCCGAACGAACAAAAAGAAGTTGCCGAGTATGCTTTGAAAAACCGGATTCCTATCATTTCGCCGCTTTCGGCAAGCGATGATATAACCAAAGTTAATCCCTGGTACTTTCAGATAAATACCCCACGTGAAACGATCAATGAACTCACAGCAAATTATGTTGCCGAAACTTATCCGACAGCCAATTATATTGTATTACGCACAGGAAACCAGGGAACCGCACAAGACAATGAGATGGTCAGATTGATCAGGGAAAAAGTTACTCAACGCGGCTCTACAACAATTCATTCATGCGATTTTCAGAAAACGGGGCTTGCCGGATTACGGCAATTGGTGGTGCCCGACCGGAAAAACGTGGTTATTTTAACCTCATCGAACGAAGCTGAGGTTAGTGTCGGTTTGTCGAACCTGCACACGCTTGCTTCCGGCCACGATATAACTGTGATCGGGACCAATCGCTTTATCCAGTTTGAAAGCATCAACAATGAATATTTCCATGACGGACAACTCGAGTTTCTAGCTCCGTACTGGCCCGATTATAGCAAAGAAGTAACAAAATCTTTTGTGAGGAAATTCAGGAATCATTTTAAAACCGAACCTAATCAATTCAGTATGCAGGGTTACGATGTTACTTTCTTTTTTATTACAGCCATCAACGAGTTTGGGCCTGATTTCAGAAACTGTTTGCAGTATAATAATCCACAGCTTGTGCAGGGTAATTATAAATTCGAAAAGTTACCATCGGGCGGTTTTGTAAACAAAGGTTTGAATGTGGTAAGATTTACGCGCGATTACCGGATTATTTCCAGTGCAGCCTCGATTCGAAAATAAAATAAAAGCGCGAGCTTGAACCCGCGCTTTTATTTTTAAATCCCCATTTCAGCGAACGATTTTTTGATTAATCCGATTGCCTCCATCAGTTGTTCTTCGTTAATTACCAATGGTGG
>CAZMDP010000091.1:1527-6985 GCA_964565015.1 uncultured Prolixibacteraceae bacterium
ACTGTTGCTGCAATAGGGTTCCCGCCATAAGTACTGCCGTGTTCGCCCGGTTTAATGGTAAGCATGATTTCATCGTCGGCCAGCACACACGAAACCGGATACATGCCACCCGATAATGCTTTGCCAAGTACAAGAATGTCAGGTCGAACTCCCTCATGGTCGCAGGCAAGCATTTTTCCGGTACGCGCCAGGCCAGTCTGAACCTCATCGGCAATAAACAGAACATTATATTTTTTGCATAATTCAGCTGCTTTTGCAAGGTATCCATCCTCAGGAACGTAAACCCCGGCCTCGGCCTGGATAGGTTCTACCAGGAACCCAGCAACGTTACGGTCTTTTAATGCGCATTCAAGCGCTTCGATGTCGTTATATGGAATGTTGATAAACCCGGGTGTATATGGTCCATAATCGTTATATGAATCGGGATCGGACGACATGGATATGATGGTAATGGTCCGTCCGTGGAAATTTCCGTTACAAACTACAATTTTAGCTTCGTTGCGCGGAATGCCTTTTACTTTATATGCCCATTTCCGGCAAAGTTTGAGGGCAGTTTCGTCGGCCTCGGCGCCCGAGTTCATAGGCAGCATGCGGTCATACCCAAACAATTTGGTCATATATTCTTCCCATTCGCCCAATACATTGTTGTAAAAAGCGCGTGAGGTAAGTGCCAGTTTAGCTGCCTGTTGTGTGAGGGCATTCACAAGTTTAGGATGGCAATGACCCTGGTTTACTGCTGAATATGCAGCCAGAAAATCGAAATAACGTTTCCCTTCCACATCCCATACATAAACGCCCTCGCCCCGTTCGAGAACTACCGGAAGCGGATGATAATTGTGTGCACCAAACTTTTCTTCCCGCTCAATATACTCGCGGCTACTCATTTTTACCATAATTAAATGATTTAATATTTCAGGTGCAGAATTACAACTTTTGGGCAAAATTTCAAAACATAAAAGGCTGTTTCTTAATAGTCGTCGATATGACTTTTATCATTCCCTGTTATTTCCAGAATCTTGCAATAAGCGCTTCGGTGGCAATAAACACGAGTGCCAGAACGATAAACCATTTCCACAGTCGTTTCCCACTCGTTATTTCTTCGAAAACTTCAGAAAACCGGCCTTCCTGGTTCTGAATTACAGAGGTGTATTTCAGATTGTTCTTTTCGGTTTCGGCTTTTAACTGCGAAAAATTCAGGAACCTGAAATCGCTTTCTCTTCTGTCGTAGTTCATCGAAACTGCTCCTGCCAACCTGTTGTTCAGTAGAATATTATAGTGTCCTGCCTTTTCGAAAGAGGAGCCCAATTGAACACGCAACGTATTTTCTTCTGATGCTGAGATTTCGGGGATAAAAGTTTCTGAACTCCCTGGACTTGTTACTGACCAGCCGGTCAAATCGTTGCCCGAAATATTTGGAAGGTTTGCATAGTTATCGACACCAATAACATAAGCCATTTTCTGATGGGGGAGACTATTGATTACAAGGCTGTATAAAGTAGGAACAAACAGGATATCGCGGGCAAATGATTCGTTAAGTCCCGATAATGGAAAACTGAAAATTACTACATTGCCGTTGCCGTATGGTTGAGTAGAAAGTGTTTTCGAACCATCTAAAAATCGAAGTAAAGGTGTTTCATTAACCCTGGTAGATGACGAAAATTTAAAGCTGCCTTGTATCCATGGAAACTCAATTTCGGAATTTCTCTCCCTGAAAACCTGAGAATAAACCGGATGCTGCCATTCGATATTCCCAATTCTTTGTCTCGTAGTGTCGAAGCGCTCAATCTGATTTGCATTAAAGCGGGACAAAAATTCATTATAGGCAATCAGGTTTCCCTCTGGTTCGGGGAAAAATATAATTGTGGTGCCATTGTTTGCAAGCCTTGTCAGTTCGCTCATCAGGCCACTGCTTATGTCGTAAACATTCAGTATAAAAATTGCATTGAATTCGGAAAGCCGGCTTATGGTAAGGTTTTCGATAGCCATTTCACTGAAGTTAATATAGTCATCGCCTTCGAACAATGCCCTTAGCCACCTTAAGCCGCTTGTTCCCCGGTAGGAATTGTTGTAAATGGCAAGCGCTTTTAATTCGGGCTGCACCGTATAATTGATGTAATATGTATTGTCGTGGGTAATGGGATAATCCGATATTTCGGCATACCCATATTGAATTCCCGGTGAAAGGTTCATGTATTGGAGTTCTACAATCCTTTCCCCTCGTGGTTCAATATCGAAGTTTCCCAATGCTTTTAAGGTATCATTCAGGTAGAACCTAACCGGAAGATTTTGAAATGCTTCATCGGATTGATTGATTATACGGATGTTCAATAACTCTTCCTGTCCGAGTTTGTGTGCCGGGGCTTCCATCCAGCATGAATCAATATAAAGGTTTGAAACAACATCGGGCGAAAGAGGAAGGAAATAGTTGTAAAACAGCGAATCGGGAACAAAATTCTGAAGATCGGTAATCCTTGACTGAAAATCGCTCAGAAAATATGTTGTAGTTCCCATGTTTTGCCCCGGATAAGTATAACCTGTCCTGATCCGGTTATAAACGACCGATAAGGGAACAGTCCTTGCAGATGGTTTTATGTCGGTAATTTGCTGAATAAATTGCTCTTTGTTGAATAAATGCTGGTGCCGTGGATGAAAATCGTTGGTAATGAGCCTGAAACTTGTGCCAACAGGATAAGCTTCTGCAATCTCGAAAGCTTTGTTGCGGGCAACTTCGAGCAGTTGTCCGCGTGTTGATACCGCATTCATGCTGAATGAGTTATCAATATAAACTGTGATAACCTGTCGCTCGGTTGGTTGGTTTCGGTTACCCGTAGGGATATATGGTTGAGCAAACGCAATAACCAGGCAAATAATGGTTAAAATCCTTGCCAATAACATCAGCAGGTGTTTAAGCTGCGTTTTCTTTTTCGATTCTTTTTTGATGTTTTTCAGGTAATTAACATTGCTGAAAAAGACAGTGGTATATCGCCTGAAACTGAACAAATGGATCAGGATTGGGATTGCAATAGTTAAAAGTGCTAATAAAAAAGCCGGATACAGGAAACTCATAGTTAAAACTTACCGGGCAAAAATAGCAATTTCTTTTTCTCCGTTCGATTTAATAAAACCCCTGAACATTCCTGAGGTATTAAATGTCATTATAATGTTTCCATTTTTATCGATGTCAATAAAACCTCCTGTACCTCCCATCTGATTAAGTTTTTCGAGAACAGCACTTCCTGCTTCGCTGAGGTTCAGACCTTTGTATTCCATCATGGAGGCAACATCCCTGGCAACGGTAAGCCTTATAAAATACTCGCCATGTCCGGTACACGATACAGCACAGGTGTTGTTATCGGCCCAGGTGCCCGCGCCAATAATCGGCGAATCACCTATTCGTCCGTATTTTTTATTTACCATTCCTCCGGTTGAGGTGCCGGCACAAAGATTTCCTTCCTGATCGAGTGCCACGCAGCCAACAGTGCCATGCTTGCCCGACTGGTTTTCCTGGCGTTGTTGTTTTTGGATGCGTTTTAACGATTCGCGGCGTTCTTTTGTGAAAAAGTAACGGTTGTTAACCATTTCAAGTCCCTGTTCCCGGGCAAAAGCTGATGCACCTTTTCCTGAAAGCATTACATGAACCGATTTTTCCATTACAAGCCTGACCGCTTTAATAGGGTTTTTAATATCCCTTACCCCTGCAACAGCTCCGGCATTGCCCGTTTTCCCCTCCATAATCGAGGCATCCAGTTCGATATCACCCTTACTGGTAAAAACGGCACCTTTCCCGGCATTGAACATCGGGCAATCCTCGAGGTAGCTTACAACCGCAACAACAGCATCGGTCGAACTTCCCCCCTCGCTAAGTATCGATTCTCCAATTGAGAGTGCTTTTTCGAGATGAAAAACGTATTCCTTCTGACGTTCAGGACTCATCCTTTCGGGCGACATTACACCGGCACCCCCATGAATGGCAAGGGCATATGGCTTTTGCGCATAGACATTTGAGAAATTTAAAAACCCAATAAGGAGAACTGTTAACAGATATACCGATAAACTTTTTTTCATACAAGTGTTTATTTTGAATTGCGAATATAGTTTCGATTCATGATTTTCGCAGGCAATTTATTTTTACATACCAAAAAGTTTTTGAAAAATACTTTTATTCCTGATGTTAAAAAAGAGCTGTTCTCTGTCAGAATTTATATAAATTTGGGCAAACAAAATCAATTTTAACTATGAAAGCTTTAATTTTTTCCCTTTTAATTCTCGCAACACAATTAGTATTTTCTCAGAATATCTCCTATAAACTTGAGGAATTAACAGCCCCGGAATTTATTCATGCTGTTGCAAAAAGTTCTGAAACCTGTATTCTTCCTATTGGGGTGTTTGAAAAGCATGGGGCGCACCTTCCACTTGGCACCGATCTGTTTGCTGCCCGCGAAATGGCCCTGAGAGCTGCCGAAAAGGAGTATGCCGTGGTGTTTCCCTGGTATTATTTCAGCCAGATAAACGAAGCCCGGCAACAACCGGGAACAATCTCCTATTCGCCTGACCTGATCTGGAAAGTATTGCAGGAAACACTCGATGAACTGAGCCGTAACGGTTTCAAAAAGATTATCATTGTTAATGGTCATGGTGGGAACAATGCTTTTCTGAATTATTTCGGCATGGCACAGCTATCCGAACGAAGGAATTATGCACTCTATTGGTTTCAACCGACTTACGGTTCTGAATTATTGAAAAAGGTCGAAACGCTTACCGAACGTGATCCTTATGACCAACATGGGGGCAACCGCGAAACATCCCTGATGATGGCCATTACCCCTCACCTGGTTCATACCGACCGTGCTGACCGGCAATCGGGGGTCGATCAGGACCGGCTGAAACATCTGCCAAATGTTTATACAGGGATATGGTGGTATGCGCGTTATCCGAACCATTATTCGGGTTACGGCAGCAAGGCAACAGCCGAAGCAGGTCAACTTTTGCTCGACCATGTTGTGAACCAATTGGTTGAAACGATACGAAATGTGAAAAACGATAAAGTAGTTCCTGAGCTACAGCAGCGGTTTTTCGATGAAGCCGAAAATCCTCTGAAAACCCGTCAATAGTTAAATTCTGTATTAAAAGAGACTGTTTAAGAGGCCTTTTTTGCAGCAAGCGACTTAAATCCTTCCCCAAGAATTTCTTTGGTGTCCATAATGGTGATAAAAGCCTCTGGATCAATTTCTGAAATGTATTCCTCAAGAATGGCTAATTCGCGGCGGCTGACCACTGTGAATATCATCTGCTTTTCGTCGTTGGTGTATAAACCTGTACTTTTCAGATAAGTGCCGCCCCTTTCGAGGTCGTAAAGTATTTTCTGGCGAATGGCTTCATGTTCTTTCGATATGATAAACAAAGCTTTGTTGTAATCGGCACCTTCGATCGTAATGTCGATGTCACGGCCGGTGATGAA
>CAZMDP010000092.1:0-6963 GCA_964565015.1 uncultured Prolixibacteraceae bacterium
AGCCGTTTACGGATTTTCGATCACCGCTGCAACCGCCAGCGTAGTAGTTTCTGAAAAAGCACAGGTAACCATTGTTGCCGACGATAACAACACCCCGGAAGGTGAAAAAGAAACTAAAAAAGCAACCAAAGCTGAAGCTAAAAAAGCTGATGCAAAAGGTGCAGCTTGTGGCGAAGCTCCAAAAGCAGAAGCAAAAGCAGGTTGTGGAGAAGCCCAGAAAGCTGATTGCAGCACTGCCGAAAAGAAAGCTTGTTGCGGAGAAAAGAAGTAAGCAAATAATTTTGTGTAAAGAGTATAAAAGAGGCATCCGTTACCGGATGCCTTTTTTATTTTGTAATTCTTGCATTTTACAAAGGCAATGGTTACATTTCAGCCATTAAACCATAGTTGATGAAAGCGCCAAAATCATTCAGGCTCCATATAGGCATTTTTGGCCGGCGCAATGCAGGCAAATCGAGTATTTTAAATGCCCTAACCCAACAGGAGGTATCCATTGTTTCGGAAGTAGCCGGCACAACAACCGATCCGGTTGAGAAACCCATGGAACTGCTGCCGCTCGGCCCTGTTTTGTTTATCGATACGGCAGGCATCGACGATACCGGTTCACTTGGCGAAAAAAGGGTTTCGAAAACCTATTCAGTATTCGACCGTACCGACCTTGGAATAATTGTATCTAATTTCGGCGAGTGGGGCGTTTTTGAAGAGACCATAATGGAAGAGTTCCGTATCCGCGAGATTCCGTTTGTAGTGGTTTTCAACAAAGCCGATTTATTCCCCGAAAACCTTGATATCTCATCCATACTCGATAGCGTAAAGATCAGCTATACCGTAACAGAGGCCACAAACGGCAAAGGCATTGAAAACCTGAGGCAACTTCTGCTCGAAAATGCCCCTTCCGATTTCATCAACCGTCAGGCCATTCTTTCTGATCTGGTTGGCCCCGGCGAAATGGCCGTTTTGGTAGTTCCCATCGACAAGGAAGCCCCCAAAGGCCGGTTAATCCTCCCTCAGGTGCAAAGTATCCGCGATCTGCTCGATGGCGATGCTTTCTGCATGGTGGTCAAAGAGCGCGAGCTCCGCGAAGCTTTATCGAGGCTCAATAAGCCACCCCGCCTGGTGGTTACCGATTCGCAGGCTTTTCTGAAAGTAGCTGCCGATACGCCTCCCGAAATACCCCTGACATCATTTTCCATACTTTTTGCAAGGTTCCAGGCCGACCTTACTGAAATGGTTCGCGGCGCCATGGCTATCGACCAACTTAAACCGGGCGACAAAGTGCTGATTGCAGAGGCATGCACCCACCATCCCATCGGAGAAGACATCGGATCGGTAAAAATTCCACGCTGGCTCACCCAGTACGTAGGTGGCAAACTTCAAATCGAAAACATGCGGGGAAGAGATTTTCCCTCAAATATTTCGGAATATAAGTTGATCATTCACTGTGGGGCATGTATGTGGAACCGCAGGGAAATGCTCTCACGCATCATGAAAGCGCGTCAGGCCGGAGTTCCCATTACCAACTACGGACTGACCATCGCTTATTCCCTTGGAATATTCGAACGTGCACTGCAACCTTTTCCCTCAGCGCTCGAAATATATAAAAGCAGTAGGTGATATAAAGCGTGAAGGAAATGTTGAACGAGGCAATGTTTTATAGTAGTAAACACGAAGGAAAGGTTCAATGTAACCTGTGCCCTCACAATTGCCTTCTTAACGAGGATGAAACGGGTTTGTGCCGGGTGCGTGTCAACAAACAAGGCCGCTTAATGACAGGTGTTTATGGCAAAATTGCTGCCATTCACACAGACCCGATCGAAAAAAAACCGTTGTACCATTTCTATCCCGGCAGTGAAATCCTTTCGGTCGGAACTCCCGGATGTAACCTCCGGTGTTCATTTTGCCAGAATTATGCACTGTCGCAATACGAAGATTATACCTCAACCCGTAACATGGCCATGCCCCCTCAAAAACTGGTCGAAAAAGCAAAAGCAATTGCCAACAACATCGGGATAGCCTATACCTACAACGAACCAACCATATTCTATGAAATGATGCTCGAAACCGCCGCCCTGGCAAAAACAGCCCGATTGAAAAATGTGGTGGTCAGCAACGGATACATTATGCCAAAACCCCTCGAAAAACTCCTCGAAGTTACCGATGCTTTTAATATCGACCTTAAAGCTTTCAATGATGCTTTTTACAGGGATTATGCCGGCGGGCACCTGCAACCGGTGCTTAAAACATTGAAATCCATACATAATTCCGGGCGTCATCTCGAAATAACCTTGCTGGTTATCCCAACTTTAAACGACGATATCAATGAGTTTGAACTGATGACCGATTGGATCGCCAATAAACTCTCGCCTGATGTACCGCTTCACCTTTCACGCTATTTTCCTTCCTGGAAAATGGACATACCCCCTACTCCAACTGATACACTGCTCAATTTTGCCCATATTGCAGGCAATAAACTGCGTTATGTTTATACCGGCAATATGGCCGACAGCTATTATTCATCAACATGGTGTTACAACTGTAAAAAACTGCTGATAAAAAGGGAAAAGTATTTCACCTCTGTTTCGGGTCTTTCTTCAGATGGTAAATGTTTGGGGTGTGGCACTTCCATTTCTGTTATACTATAATATCGAACAATAATGAGGGTATTTCGTCCGCATGTTTTTCAGGGCAATCTGAACCTGAAAAATTATTTCGAAGGCTGGTATTTCAAACAGGTTTCGCCTGATTTAGACCATGTATGGTCGTTTATACCGGGAATTGCTGTAGAACCCGGACAAAAACTGGCATTCATTCAGGTAATTGATGGCATCAGTGGAAAAACAGAATGGTTCGAGTATCCCCTCGATACGTTCGATTTCGATAAAAAAGAGATGAAAATCAGGGTTGGCAACTCCTGGTTTACCGAAAAGGGTATCTTTTTGGATATCAAATCCGACGGGCAATCCTACAAAGGCGAAATCGAATTCAGCGAAAAGGTTGAATTTCCATCGATGTGGTATAATCCTGGCATCATGGGATGGTATTCGTTTGTTCCGTTCATGGAATGTAAACATGGAATTGTTTCGGTAACACACCGGCTCAGGGGGCAAATTTCGGCCAACGATGCGTTGATCGATTTTACCGGCGGCAAAGGTTATATCGAAAAAGACTGGGGCATTTCGTTCCCCGAATCATGGATTTGGATACACAGCAACCATTTTTTGGATGATTCGGCATCTTTTACTTTTTCGGTGGCAAAAATTCCCTGGATGGGGAGTTATTTCATCGGTCATATTTGTTTTCTCTGCATCAGGGGAAAGTTCTACAGATTTGCCACTTATTACGGTTCAAAAATTACGCGTCTGAAATACGAAAATGAACAACTTGACATTGCTGTCGAAGGACGAAGGCAAAGGTTAGAGATCAGGGTAATCCCCAACATATCAGGCCATTTAAAGGCTCCGGTAAAAGGAAATATGAGCCGGATTATTAAAGAAAGTATCGATTCGACCGTTTACGTCAAGCTTTCTGATAAAAACGGTTCAATCTTGTTTGATGACACTGGCAGGCGTGCTGGTTTTGAAATGATGGATAAAATACTTACCTATTTTTGTAAAACGGGTGAGTAAATTAAATTCCTTACGAACAAATGGTGCATAATCCATTAATATGCAATACCTTTGCCGGCAGTTTAAGAAACAGGCACGATTCAACCCGGCCCAACGTTAAACCGCGAATTACGAATGATAAGAAAATAGATATATGACTTTCGATGACTTCAATTTAGCACCCGAACTTTTGGATGCAATTTATTATATGGGATTTCGCGATGCCACACCCATACAGGAACAGGCAATTCCCACCATTATGGAGGGCCGCGACCTGATCGCCTGTGCACAGACGGGCACCGGCAAAACAGCAGCCTTTCTGCTTCCGGTGCTCCATTCCATTTCGATGAAACGCCCCGGTTACACCCATACGCTCATTCTTGTACCCACACGCGAACTGGCCATTCAGATCGATCAGCAGTTGCAGGGATTTGCCTATACCCTCGATGTTACCTCGATTGCCATTTACGGAGGCGGCGATGGCAGCGACTGGGGCCAGCAAAAGGTTGCCCTCTCAAAAGGCGCCGACATCATTGTGGCCACACCTGGCAAGCTGATTTCGCACCTCAACCAGGGATATGTCAGGTTCGACCGGATTGAAACCCTCATCCTTGATGAAGCCGATCGTATGCTCGACATAGGTTTTTACGACGACATTATGCGCATTGTATCGTATCTGCCCAAAAAGAGGCAGACCTTAATGTTCAGCGCTACCATGCCTCCCAAAATCAGGGCGCTTTCAAAACAAATTCTCCACGAACCAGCCGAAATTGCCCTCGAAATGTCGAAGCCAGCCGAAGGGGTAATACAGGCAGTTTACCTGGTATACGAAAATCAGAAAACACCTTTGATAAAAAGTCTGATTGAAGATAACCCCGACTATAACAGCATATTGATATTTACTTCCACAAAAAAGAAAGTAAACGAAATAGTACGGGGATTGCGGTCAAAAAAATATAAAGTGGAAGGTATATCTTCGGATCTTGAGCAGAAGGAAAGAGAAGAAATCCTGCTCCGGTTCCGCTCGCGCGAAACCCGGGTGCTGATAGCCACCGATGTTTTAAGCCGGGGCATCGACATAAAAGATATTAACCTGGTGGTGAATTACGATGTTCCGGGCGATGCCGAAGACTACGTCCATCGGATTGGCCGTACCGCCAGGGCCGAAACGACCGGGGTAGCCGTTACCCTTGTAAACGAGGCCGATATGCCGCGTATGCACCGTATCGAACGCCTCATCGAGAGCGAAGTATATAAAGCGCCATTACCTCCGTTTCTGGGCGAAGGCCCGCAATGGAAACAAATGCCATCAAAACCGCGTGATCATTTCAGAAAAAAAGGAAGTTTCAGGGAGCGCCATAAAAAGAACCCACTCCCTGCTACCGGAGAAAGCGGAATGGTAAAAAAGAAAGAATTTCATCATAAAAGGAAAAAACATTCCGGGAAAAAACCGGAAGCTTCACACCGACAAGGAAGCAAACCAACAAATGGATAATTTCATTTAGAAAAATGAAACGGGGCAATATATTTTAAATATCGCCCCGCTTTAAAAATCAAAAATCAAGCCTGCTATTTCTGTGAAAGCACTTCCAGTACTTCCTTTGAATCGTTTTGTGCATTCACCTGCTGATTCACATATTTGATTTTGCCATCTTTCCCGATCACAAATGTCCAACGCTGGGCAGTAACTCCCCTGTTGAGCACGTATTCCATATCATCAACTACACGGGTGAGGCTTCCACCAGCCCCGGTGGGTACTCCGAACTTTGCCGCAATCGATCCATCAAAATCGGAAAGGAGCGGATAGTTTAAGTTGTGGGCTTTTTTGAAGACCTTCAGTGCCGCTACGTCGTCTCCGCTGATCCCTACAACAACCGCATCAACAGCTTCGAGGTTGCCGAGTTCGTCGCGGTAACTGCAGGCCTGCGCGGTACAGCCGCCTGTCATGGCAGCCGGATAAAAAAACATGACTATGTTTTTCTTTCCAATGTAATCATTCAGGTTCCAAACTCCATCTGCATCAGTTTTGGCCGAAAACCCAGGCGCCTTATCGCCGACTTTCAAAGCATTCTGTGCCAAAAGCAAATTCGAAAACCCTATGGTTAAAAGAATTATGAAAATACCTCTCATTGTAAAAAGATTTAAGTTTATTCGTTTAAACGTAATTCAGGGTTTTTTGTTGATTTTTTAAGCCCAAAAAATTGAAATCAGTAAAACTTTTCTACCTCTATATTAGCTGAACGAAAAATAATACTTTTATTTCTTATATTGTATCTATATAATGAACGCTAAAAAGCTATTCGTATGAAAAAGTTGATTTTGTTATTCAGCGCCGCTGTAATGATATTAAGCCTGAAAGCACAGCAGATAACGAGCCAGGATACCTCAACGGTTTACCGGATAGAAACCCGTGATGGGAATACCTATACAGGGAAAATTGTATCCGAAGACCAGCAAACTGTAACCTTGTCAACCGATAAACTGGGCACCATCCGCATCCCGGCAAGCGACATCAAATTAAAGGTATTGCTCGAAGGGATAAGAAAAGAAGGTGGCGAGTATTGGTTGCCCAATCCGCAATCGACCCGTTATTTCTGGGCGCCTAATGGGTATGGGTTACAGAAAGGCGAAGCCTACTATCAGAATATATGGGTTTTTTACAACCAGTTATCCTTTGGTATCAGCAATCATTTTTCATTGAGTACAGGACTGATTCCGCTATTTCTGGTCGAAGCGGGGTTTACCCCCATCTGGATAGTTCCAAAATTTTCAATTCCCGTAAAAAAAGACGTGTTTAACGTTGGTACCGGTGCATTTGTTGGAACTATTCTGGGTGATGACTCCGGAGTATTCGGCCTGCTTTTCGGAACTGTAACTTTCGGGTCGAAGGACAAAAATTTCTCATTTGGCCTGGCCCAGGGATTTTCGACAGATGGATGGCTCGACGTACCAATAATTAACCTTAGTGGAATGGCCCGTACCGGGCCAAGGGGATATTTTATCACCGAAAATTATATTATCACATCCGATGGTGAGTTTGCAATGGTGATTTCGGCAGGTGGGCGCAGTATAATCCGTAATATTGGCCTCGACTATAGCCTGTGGATTCCCATTTCGTCCGATATGGGTGGTTTTGTTGCTGCACCATTTTTAGGCATCACAGTCCCATTGGGCAAGAAGAAGTAATTTGAATTAAAATCCATTTATCTGCGAACTCCTGATAATATACTAATTTTGCATCTGGTATAATCATAATCAATAAGATTTTCTTGAATGTCGCGAGTTGTTGTAGGCCTGTCGGGCGGAGTTGATTCCAGTGTCGCAGCCTATCTGCTGAAAGAGCAGGGGCACGAGGTTA
>CAZMDP010000093.1:0-6932 GCA_964565015.1 uncultured Prolixibacteraceae bacterium
AACAACGATATAATAAATTTTCAGTTTGATAAAAAACCTGGCTCAATAATAAAAGTGATCGGGGTTGGCGGTGGCGGAGGCAATGCAGTTAACCACATGTACAAGATGGGGATCCGCGATGTCGATTTTGTGGTTTGTAATACCGATTCACAGGCATTGGCCAACAGCCCGGTACCCTCGAAAGTTCATTTGGGTGCATCGCTTACCGAAGGACGTGGCGCCGGCAATAAACCGGAAATAGGCCGCCAGGCGGCTACCGAAAATATCGACGATGTAAGAAAAGCGCTTGAGCCAAACACGAAAATGGTATTTATTACAGCCGGTATGGGTGGGGGAACCGGAACCGGAGGGGCGCCCGTAATTGCAAAACTTTGCCGCGAACAGGGCTACCTCACCATCGGTATTGTTACCATTCCGTTCAGGAATGAAGGGAAAAGAAGGATTAACCAGGCCATCGAGGGTATCCAGGAAATGGAGCAGTATGTTGATTCGCTGCTTGTAATTAACAACGAACGTATCCGTGAAATGTACGGCGATTTTCCCATTTCGCAGGCTTTTGCTAAGGCCGACGATGTATTGGCAACCGCAGCCAAAGGCATTGCCGAGATTATAACCGTACCAGGCTACATAAACGTTGATTTTGCCGATGTGGAAACCGTTATGCGCGAGAGTGGCGTTGCCATAATGGGTACTGGCCTGGCCGAAGGCGAAAACCGTGCTATCAATGCGGTTGAACAGGCGCTAAACTCTCCGCTGCTGAACAACAATAATATTAAAGGGGCGCGTAATATCCTGCTCAATGTAACCTCGGGTGAAACCGAAGTTACCATGGACGAAATAGGCGCCATTACCGACTTTATACAAACCAAAGCCGGGTATGAGGCCGACCTGATCTGGGGCAACGGGTCGGACGAAAATCTGGGCAGCCAGATATCGGTTACTGTTATTGCAACCGGTTTCAGCACCAGCAGTATTCCCGAAATTTTAAGTTCGAAAAAAAGCGAAAAACAAAAATTTGAATTAAACAGCCCAGTGCAATCTACCCAAACAATCCAGGCAAACCGTGCATCTCAGCAACCTGAACCGAAGTTTCAACGCGAAACACCAATCCAGACTGTAAAACCTGAAAAACCCGGATGGGAAACACTCTACACTTCAACGGCGCCCCCTACACCGGAACCGGCTCCCAAACAACGGATGAACATTGATTATGCCCGTATGAGCGAGGATGATGTGGATGACCTGGAAAAAGTTCCCGCTTACGTGCGTAAACAAATGCAGGCAAACCAGCAGGGGAACATCAGACCGTCGGAGTATTCAAATATTTCGGTTTCACCCGATCCCAAAAAAAAAGTAATTTTCAGGGAGAATAATCCATATCTGCATAAAAACATCGATTAAAAAGTAATGCTATGACACTTTTCGACCGTATAAACGAAGACATAAAAGAGGCAATGAAAGCCCGTGAAAAAACCAGGCTCGAAGCCCTGCGTAACCTGAAAAAACTGATGCTCGAGGAGCGGGCAGCAAAAGGAGCGGGCAGCGAACTAACCGATGGAGAATCGCTTAAACTGGTTCAAAAACTGGTTAAACAGGGCAAAGACGCTGCAACTATTTATCAACAGCAGAACCGCCCCGACCTGGCAGCACAGGAACTCGACCAGGTTGCCGCTCTCGAAGTTTATCTCCCGAAACAAATGAGCGATGCCGAACTTGCTGCAGCCGTCAGGGAAATAATCGACCGTACCGGTGCCACTTCGGTAAAAGATATGGGCAAAGTTATGGGCATTGCCTCAAAAGAACTGGCCGGCAAAGCCGACGGGAAAGAGATTGCTGCTAAAGTTAAAGAGTTACTCGGGTAATAACAGCTATTGCCCTACATTGCTTAAGTCCTGAGCAATACCCGAAACAGGAGGCAGCGGATTGAAACCCGAACCCGGGTCAAAAGCATATTCTGTTGGGCCTAATCTCATATCCGAAGCCATCATTTCGTCCCAGGTGGTAACTTTTCCGGTTATGGCCGACTCCCTTCCCATTACACCGCATAAGGTGGCTTCAGCAAGCCGCTGCGCCTGATTGAGCTTCTGTTTGATGTGGATGGCCTTTACAAGGTTGATGTTTTCCTCGTCCGCCACACCCAATTAATCCGGCTATTAAACAAGGACAGTCGGGTGCTGAACCATAAAATACATGTGCCGGAATTTTAGATTTTTCTTTTAAACAGGCATTTAGGATCATGCCCGCGCCCAGAGCACCCATTAATCCGATGGCAGCCAATTCATTTATGAATTCCCGCCTCGATTTAGGCTTTTAATGATTGTCCATAGCAGTATGTTCATTAAGGATTTGAAGATACAAAAAAAGCTGCCCATTAATTGAGCAGCTTTTCGATCCTGTAAAAGTATTTGGTTAAAAGAACTTATTCCTTTTATCGACTACCTCAACCGCATCGCGGTGAGCCTCGTAAGCCTGATACGATGCCCTGAACCCCATTGCCTGCAAAAGCCTTGATCTTTCGCCATCCACGTCAAATTCACCTCCGTCTTCAACATTGGTAACTTTTGCCAGAAACACAGCATTGTTACCTTTTATGGGTGACGACATAGTTCCCGGTTCCATGGCTGTTACAGTTCCGATTACTACAGGTTCGGTTCCGATTCCGGGAAGGGTCACCGAGGAAAAATTAATATTGGAAGCGATACTTACACTTCCGTTCACCGAAGAAGCAATTTCGTACATATCCTGCTTCCCTTCGGCAGCTTTTTTGATTCTATCTACAAGAAGTTCTCCCTTTTTCTGTTTTTCAACTGCCAGTTCAACGCGTGCTTTGACCGATTCGAAAGGTGCTGTGCCCTCTTCGGTTGCAGCAGCAAGAATTCCGACCACGAAACTATTGCCTAATTCAAAAATCGGCGAACCATCGTTGTTTTTCAGAAAAGCTCCTACTTTCGCGTCGAAAGCAGCCCTGACCAGCGCTCTCGACATTTCGAGACCCGAAACATTGCGGTCGTTTTCACGAACAATAGCCTGTTTCTTGTTTAGATTTTCGGCTTCGATAGCAGCATTGAACTTTTCTTTGCTGGTGTTTTCGCTTACGAATTTACTCGCCTTTGCATATACCGACTGATGAGTTAATGTACTTGGAGTAACTTCCCGTGTAAGAATGGCCACCTGTACCTGACGGCTCAGGGTTCCCCTGCGTGTAGTCTGAACAATGTGTAAACCAAATTGTGTTGGGACAATAGTTACTTCGTTCACCTTATTGTTAAAAGCAGCATCTTCAAAAGGTTTTACCATCATACCACGGCCGAACCAACCAAGATCGCCGCCATTAATGGCCGAGCCGGTATCGGTTGAATATTGTCTGGCCAAAGCTGCAAAATCGCTTCCTTTTTCTATCAACCCCTTAAGGCTGTCGGCCAGGGCTTGCGCCATCATCATCTCTTCTGCCGAATTGGTGCGTAGAAGAATATGACGGGCCTGAACAGAATCGGGCATCATTTCAGAGGCGTGCAACTTAGCCAGTCTGTATGAATTGTTTTCAAAATAAGGACCGAATACATCGTTCACAGCAGCACCTTCTTCAAAAATCCATGCAGCAAGATTGGCCGGAAGGGTTGTCTGTTTATGCCAGATACCATCGAAACCAATATCTGAGTTTGAATTAACAAACTGTACATTGTCGGTGGCATTGATAAAATCGTCTTTAATATCGTTAATCCATTTTTCCGCCGCCGAGAAATCGGAAGCCGATGGAACCACGTCGAACGAAATATATTCAATTGTACGTGTCCTTTCCTGTTTGAATTCATCTTTATTCGCCGAATAGTAATCCCTTAGGTCTTTGTCGGTTATGGTTATGTCGGCATCGGCTACAGTGTTGTAATCGAGAGCGATATACTCGAAACTTACGTTACGGTTACGGCCTTCGAGGCTGAATTGGGCTTCGTCGTTGGTTACATAAAGGGCCTTGCTGATCAGGTTGTTGTATTTTGTCTGAAGCCGTTCGTTAAGAATCTGCCTTTCGAGGTACAACCAGTAATTGCGTTGTTCGGCACTTACACCCATGTCGAGGTTACGGATGAAGTTTACAACTGCCGAACGTTCGAACTGACCTGTATTGGGATTGGTAAAAATTTGCTGTACTATGGGATGAATATTATTCCCCTGGAGCATATCGAACATTTCGTCTTTCGATACACTGATACCGGTTTTCTTGTACACATCGCCCATTATTTTTTCACGTACCATATTTTCCCAGGTCTGTTCGCGAACCTGTGCCCAGGTTTCTTCATTCAGCTGGGTCTGGCCTGTATTCGAACGGTAAATCTCAGCTAATTCTTCTGTTTTACGAAGGAAATCAGGGTATTGAACCGATTCACCCTTGATGGAACCAATTTCCATTCTCCCCCGGTTAAAAATCGATGAACCTGATTGAAATAAATCGCCCAAAATGAAAGCGACCAGTGCAAGGCCAATAACTATGGCCACAAGTAAACCTCCCTGGGTTCTGATTTTCTGTAATGTTGCCATTGAAAAACTTCTATTTTTATTGCTATTAAGGTTTCAAAAAATTAAGGCACGAAGATAATAATTTTCAGTATCATACCTTATAATGGGCTTTTTTTTCTGGTACTTCGGCTTGCTGATTAACACAACATTCGAAATGATCAGGAATAATTTGAAGCTTTAGTGCTTCGGATGATTATTCTTCGAGAATGGTGAGGTAAACCAGCTCAATTTTGGTAAATGTTGCTTTAAGTACTTTGAAACTGAACCTTCCGATCCTTATTATGGTATTAACCTTTGGAATGCTTTCATAGTGATAAAGAATAAAGCCAGCAAGGGTCTCATATTCTTCCGACTCAGGTATCCCGATCTGATATTTTTCATTTATCAGGTCGATGTCAAACCTTCCGGAAAAAATATATTCGTTGTCGTTTACTTTCTTTTCCACGAATGCTGTTGTATCATGCTCATCTTCGATTTCGCCGAAAATTTCTTCAAGAATATCTTCGCTGGTAACCAGGCCGGCCGTACCTCCAAACTCATCAACCACAAGGGCAATGCTGCGGTGTTCTCTGATAAATTTGCTCAATAATTTATTGGCAGCCATGGTTTCGGGAACTATCAATACATTTTTTACAAACGGCCTGATGCTCTTCATTTTCTGAAAAATAGCCGATGAGTGCACATAACCAATAATGTTGTCGATATTGTCTTCATAAATGAGTATTCTCGAATAACCTGTACTTACAAATTTTTGTCTGAGGGTTTCAATATCAGTATTCACATCGAGCATGGCCAATTCGTTTCGCGGAACCATGATTTCGCGCAATTTTACTTTCGAGAAATCGAGCGCGTTCCTGAATAATTTTACTTCCTTATCGACCTCTTTCCCGGCTTTCGGCAACTGGTTTTCGGCCTCATTGATAAAATGATCCAGGTCAACCCTTCCGAATACCCTGCTTTCTGCATCGGGTGTTTCGGCTTTGCTCAGAAATCGTCGAAGAAGAACATGAATCAGAAACATGGTTAGGCGGGTAATAGGATAAAATACCACATAAAAAACAGCCAGTGGAAAAGCAAAAATTTTCAGGAGGGAATTTGGGAACAACCTGAATAGTGTCTTTGGTAAAAATTCGGCCAGTAGCAGAATTATGAGGGTTGAAACTATAGTTTGAATCAGCAGGACCATGATAGTGGAACTGAAATAGCCCATTAGTAAAGGTTCGAGCAGTTTGGCAAACGCAATACCGTAAATCACCAGGGCGATATTGTTTCCTACCAGCATGGTGGCAATATATTCGCCCGATTTTCGGGTAACCAGTTTTAACAAGCCCGAATTAAAGGGAGAGGATTGTTTGTCCATTTCGAGCCTGAGTTTATTGGCCGAAATGTAGGCTATCTCCATTCCCGAAAAGAATGCTGAAAATAGAATTGTTATCAGTATAATGGCCAAAAGATACATATCTGGTTTATCAGGGTTGAATATCGAATGGCCTTACTGGCCGTTCATCCATAAATATCGAATCAGATGATCCTGCAGGTTGCCTGTTTACCTGTATGTAAATGGTTCCGCGCGGATTTTTTATCCGCCAGTTTTCCATACTCTGGTCCGATTCAAATCCAATCCCCGTGATGATCTGATCGGGCCTGACAATACGCACATATTGCTCAGAGTATATCTTTTCGGCCCTTTCATCCCAAATTAATTGTTCGGTTTTAAGGGTATCGCCCAAAGCATTTACCGCAACTACATCATTTTTGGCTTCCCATTTCTTTTCCTTTATGTACCTTTTTGCATACCTTGCCGAAATGCTTGAAATAATCCGCCGGTTGTTATCGTACTTGATCAGTTCAAGTCCCTGCGGAAATTCGTCAAAAGGGAGATTGTCGTTTTCGAACCGTTTCAGTTCCGGAGCTTTCATATAAAACCGCACGACCCCCGAATCGGTAAAAGTGGTTTCATAATTAATAATGTGGATCGATGGCAAAGATTCGGGAGAGCTGAAAGCCTTGATTTTTTCAATATCGTTGGTACAGCTATAAAAAAGGAATGCAGCCCCGCAAAGCAGAGCTGCAAATTTTATGTTAGGAAATATTTTACAAGTATGTTTAGAAACGCACTTTTGTGGATTCATTTATCCATCCTCCAACAGTGTAGTTCTGCCCTTCGGCTAAGCTTCGGAAAAATGCTTCTTCTTTGTTCGGGAAATAATTCCGGTAAGTATTAGCCTTTTGGGTGGCTTCGGCCACACAGTCTTCTCCTGAACGTGCTTTGTTGAAATAGTCAACGGCAACCCAGAAAACGGTTGACCGTTCGAAATTATCATCACTGAATGTCCGGCTCGATGCAATATATAAATCACCAATCAGCATATTTGCCTTACAGTTGTTTGGGTTGATTGCCAAAGCACGACGTGCATAAT
>CAZMDP010000094.1:0-6917 GCA_964565015.1 uncultured Prolixibacteraceae bacterium
ATTTTAAACTCAGCAGGGGTCATATTTAACGTCGTATCGATGCGATAGCCTTTGTCGATGGTTTCGTATCCGTCGTGGAAAGTGCGTTTCCAGTAATTGTTGATGATCCATTTCTGCGTTTCTTCGTCCCATCTGATATTGTCGGCACTCAATTTTTCAACAAGTTTTCGGTTTTCGAATCGTTCGAGGGTAAATCGCTGACCGGTATTTCCCGAAAAGGAAAACATGTAAATATACACGCCGGGTTCGATTTGCCGGTGTATGTTTCTTTCGGTCGGTACCCTGCCTACATTTATATATTTGTTCCTGAACTCGACCCTTCCCTTGTTGGCACCGGGGATAATATAATTTCCGAGTACAAAAGTGAAAATTGCAATGATGGTTGCCGAAACCAGGTATGGCCGCATCAGTCGTTTATACGATACCCCGCTACTGAGAATGGCAATAATTTCGCTGTTGTATGCCATTTTCGAGGTAAAGTAAATTACGGCAATAAAAGTAAACAGCGAACTGAAAAGGTTGGCAAAGTAGGGGATGAAATTCAGGTAGTAATCGAAAACAATGTCGCGGGTAGGAATA
The DNA here is from genome assembly GCA_964565015.1 of uncultured Prolixibacteraceae bacterium. GTDB lineage: Bacteria > Bacteroidota > Bacteroidia > Bacteroidales > Prolixibacteraceae > UBA1413. The sequence goes on from CAZMDP010000094.1 coordinate 580, forward strand.
TCTTTCGAAATAAAGTCATCGAGGTTCTCCGAAATGTCGAAAACCGTAGCTATGCTTATAATCAGGGCAATAGAGTAAAAAAAAGTCCCCAGAAACTTTCTGGTAATGTAAAAATCTATGATCTTGTAATGTTTCATTTCCCCACAATTAAAGCCTTCGTTTTAGCTTTTCGGTCATTTCTTCCTTCCAGGTTTTGAACGTTCCCTCTTTAATTTTATTTCGGGCTTCGGTTACCAGCCAAAGATAGAAAGCCAGGTTATGCTGGCTTGCAATCTGCGCCCCGAGTATTTCTTTCGAAATGACAAGGTGCCTTAGGTAAGCCTTACTGTATTGATGGTCAACAAATGAGGTTCCGTTGGGATCGACCGGCGAATGGTCGTTTGCCCATTTGTTGTTCCTTATGTTGATGATACCTTCGCTGGTAAAAAGCATCCCATTACGGCCGTTTCGGGTGGGCATAACGCAATCGAACATATCAACGCCACGATGGATTGCTTCGAGGATATTCACAGGTGTGCCAACTCCCATCAGATAACGTGGTCTATTTTCAGGCAGCTCACTGTTGACTACTTCGATCATTTCGTACATCACTTTTTCGGGCTCACCAACAGCCAATCCACCAATGGCATATCCGTGCGCATCATATTTGCAGATATCGGCAGCAGCCTTTCTTCTCAGATCGGGGTAGGCAGCGCCCTGAACAATCGGGAAAAGCGACTGCGGATATCCGTACCTGGGCGTAGTTTCGGCGAACCGCTTAAAACAACGGTCGAGCCATCGTTGAGTCAGTTCGAGCGATTTTTTTGCATACGAATAATCGGCATCTCCCGGGGCACATTCATCGAAAGCCATAATGATATCGGCGCCAATGATGCGCTGAATATCCATCACATTTTCGGGTGTAAACATGTGGTACGAACCATCGATGTGTGACTGGAAACGGACACCTTCCTCGGAGAGTTTGCGCAGATCACCCAGTGAAAACACCTGAAAACCACCACTGTCGGTAAGAATTGGCCCATTCCATCCTGAAAACCGGTGAAGGCCGCCTGCCTCTTCGAGTATCTGCAAGCCCGGCCTCAGGTAAAGGTGGTAGGTGTTGCCAAGAATAATCCGTGCTTTAATATCTTCGACCAAATCGCGGGCGTGGATGCCTTTTACCGATCCGGCCGTTCCTACCGGCATAAATATGGGTGTAGGGATATCGCCGTGCGGTGTTTTCAGCACACCTGCACGTGCATTGGAGCCTGCACAAACCGTTTCGAGTATAAATTGCATACCGCTTTTTTAAGATGGCCTCAAAGATAGTTATTCTCGATAAAAGGAGCATAGTTTAAAAATGACGGGAATATTGCAACACTTCTGATAATACTTGTAATTTTGCCCAAAAACAGGTTTATGCCTTTTGATTTCATAGCTTATTTTAAATCGCTTGGTACAGCAGATTATATCATAATCGGTGTTATTGTAATTGTCTGGCTGTTCAGGTTTCTTTTCGATGTTGTTTTTTACGGACGTCTTGCATTTCGCAAGGTTGCGCCGGCGGGTTCATCTTCTGTCCCCATAACGGTGTTCCTGGTCGAACGAAACGAAGAAGAACGCATGAAGGCAAACCTCCCCGAATGGCTGCAAATGGGCTATCCCAATTATGAAATTCTGGTGGTTGACGATTATTCGGAAGATAATTCACTGGCTACACTCGCTTTATTGAGGAATTCTTATCCGCGGCTCAGGTTTACATCGTTGAACCAGGAAACCCGTTACTCTGAAAAACTTGCCAGGAACCTTGCCCTTAAGGCAGCTTCGCACGAGATGGTGGTAATGATACATCCGGCCATGAAAACCCCTGATTATCATTGGCTGCCTGGTATTTCGGCAGCAGTTTCAAATGGGAATACCGTGGTAATCGGGTATTGCAACCTGGTACCGGAAAGAAATTTAAAGCACCGTCTTTACCGCATCGAGTGGTTCTTTCAGCAAATTGAAAGTATGGCGTACTCCATTTCACGGATGCCTTATGTAACCGGCGAAGAAAACATTACCTTCAGAAAATCGGATTATTTCAGCATCAGCGGATTGGCCGGAAAAATAAGGGAAGAGTACCTGAACCTCGAAATGGTCATCAATCAGGTCATAAAACCCAAAGAAACCGCAGTGTTGCCTGTTCACAATCTTTCGCTCCGGAAAGAGATGGAGGTCGATTCGGACAAAATGGCCGAGCTTCTGAATAAATCTTTCAGGTTGAAGCATTACTTAAAGCCCGGAATAAGATATTTTCAGAAGTTTTCGCGGTTTATGAGCCTGCTTCTGTTGCCTTTTTTTGTTGCCGGAATATTTCTTTACCCCGGTTTATGGATTGTTTTTGCCGCTTTATTGTTCATTAAATCAGCAACTTATCTGCTTATCATAAAAAAGTTGCAAAAACGCCTTCAGGAGCCAAAAATTTTCGTAACTTCGTTGCTGTATGCCATTGTTGCGCCATATTATCGTTGGTTTGCCCAATGGCGTTTCAATCAGACCAGGAAAAAACGAAAATGGGGGAATTAGAAAATCATCTTTCCGAAAAAGCTTCGCACGATTACGATCTGGTAAAAGCAGCGCTCGAGGGCGACGAAACTGCCTTTGCCCGGCTGTTGGCACGTTACAAGGATGCTATCTATTTCATGCTCCTGAAAATGGTCAACAACAAGAGCGACGCCGAGGATTTAACCCTCGAAGCATTCGGAAAAGCTTTCAAAAACCTTCATCAATATTCGCCGGGCTATGCTTTCAGTACATGGCTCTTTAAAATTGCCTCGAACAACTGCATCGATTTTTTAAGAAAGAAGAAAGGGATGCTTGTTCCCATCGAAAGCAACAATCAGGATAACCCCGAAAATGATGCCCCGTTAAAACTCAAATCGAAAGACCCCAACCCGGAGGAAAGGCTCATCAGAAAACAGAAAGCTATACTGATGCGCAAAGTTGTACGAAAGCTGAAACCCCGTTATCAGACCCTTGTCGAATACCGCTATTTCAGGGAGCTATCGTACGAAGAGATCGCGAAAGAATTAAAACTTCCATTGGGTACGGTAAAAGCACAACTTTTCAGGGCGCGCGAAATGTTGTTCAAACTGATTGAAACCACCGAGATGGGTGAGAAGGATTAAATTTCGGGCTTATGACAGAAGGTGTACCATTGATTCAGAAATACTTTACCAGCTTAAGTGAAACGCAGTTATCCAGGTTTGCTCAGCTCGGGCCTCTTTATACCGAATGGAACGAGCGGATTAATGTAATCTCACGTAAAGATATCGGATCGTTGTACGAAAAGCATGTGCTCCATTCACTCGCAATTGCCAAAGCCATCAGGTTTTCGGCTGGTTCAGCAGTACTCGATGTGGGTACCGGAGGCGGTTTTCCCGGGATACCTTTGGCTATACTTTTTCCTGAAGTAAAGTTTCACCTTGTCGATTCGGTTGGAAAGAAAATAAAAGTGGTAAAGGCAGTAGCCGAAGCTTTGCATTTGGAAAATATTACCGCCGATCAGGTAAGGGCCGAAGAGCTGAAAGCAAAATACGATTTTATAGTGAGCCGGGCGGTTACTTCCCTGCCCGAATTTGTAAAATGGATCCGTAAGAATATTTCGTCCGAGCAGAAAAATGCGCTGCCCAACGGAGTGCTATACCTGAAAGGTGGCGATTTGCAGGAGGAACTTAAACCATTCGGACGCCGGTCAGTGGTTTATAACCTTTCAGGTTATTTCCAGGAAGAGTTTTTCGAAACCAAAAAACTGGTTTACCTTCCTTTGTAAATTATCTGCCGGCAGCCTTTATGTTACCGTTTTTCGTTCGCTCCCAAACCTCAGATACTCCTTACTTTCTGCAATTTCTTTCATCCTGATTACCGAATTGTAAAGGTCGGTGTAAGTTGTGTACAGCGGGGTTATTCCGATTCTGATAATATCGGGGTCCCTGAAATCGGGGATAATTTTCAGGCCCGATGATTCGGGATGGATCATAGCCTGACAGATACGGTATGCCTCGGGGTTCTGCAGCGCAATGTGCGAACCTCTCCTGGCAGGGTCATCAGGCGATCCGGTTCCGAAGCCCAGCGGTTGCAAAATCTCCTTGAACAAATAAAGCAGGTATTCGCCCTGCCGGAGGCTTTTTTCGCGAAGGTTCACAATTCCTGCCTCCTGAATAAGTTCTATGCCAGCCTGTGTGGCGGCCAGGCTCAGAACAGGAGGCGTGCCGGCCAGGTATTTTCTGATGTTTGGCGCGGGTGTGTACTGCAATAGGAAACTGAAAGGGTTCTTTTCGCCAAACCAGCCCTGGATGGGCGAATCGAGAATTGGCTGAAGCTCTTTCTTAACATAGAGAAAAGCAGGTGAGCCGGGCCCGCCATTCAGGTATTTGTAGGTGCATCCCACAGCCAGATCGGCATTTGCCTGGTTCAATTCAACCGGTACTGCTCCGGCGGCATGGCTAAGGTCCCATAGGATTAATGCCCCTTTTTGGTGCGCCATCTCAGTAATGGCTTGCATATCATACAGGTATCCGCTTTTAAAAGCCACCAGCGAAAGAACCACCAGCGCTGTTTTCTCTGTAATTTTGCTTTCCAGGTCGGTAAGGTCGGGTGAAATTCCATCCACTGTTCCGGCCAGCACCAGTTTGTAATCCGGCCCGGCCTGTTTCAATATTCCCTGGAGGATATACAGGTCGGTCGGGAAGTTAAGGGTGTCGCTTACCACTTCGGTTCGTCCGGGACGAAGTTTCAGCGCCCCGTGGGCCAGCTTATACAGATTGACAGAGGTGCTGTCGGCCATTAAAACCTCGCCTTCGGATGCCCCGATAACCGGCGCCAATCGGTTCCCGATTTCCACCGGAAGGTTGTACCAGTGTTCGTTCCAGCTTTCAATCAGCTTTTCGCCCCACTGGTAATGGGTAAGTTCGGCAATGGAATCGCTGGTCTTCAGCAGTAGCCTTCCCAGGGAATTTCCATCGAGGTAAATCAAATCGGGATCGGGTATATAGAATCTCTCCCTGAAACGGGAAAGAGGATCATGCTGGTCGGCTGTTTCAGCGAAGCTTTTATTTGTTTCAAAATCCATGCTATCAGAAAAACAGAAAATCAAAGGTATTGAAAAAGGAATAGTTTTTCATACATTTGCTATATGAATAAATCAGATATTCAGAATACAATTATTAACTATCTCAGGAATTATAATCCTGAGTATGTTGGTCTTTTTGGTTCATTCGTAAGAGAAGATAGTACTAAAAATAGTGATATTGATGTTTTAATCCGTTTCAGGGATAATTTTTCGTTATTAACGCTAATCAGGATAGAGAATGAATTGTCAGACCTATTGGGCATTAAGGTTGACATATTAACTGAAGGATCTCTGAAAAATGATCGTGTTAAAAGAAGTATTTATCAAGATTTAAAGATTATCTACGAAGCATAAAAGATGATCTGGCATATATTGAACATATTTTACTGTCAATATCAAAAATACTGGAATACACGAGGAATATGACTCATTCAGAGTTTGAAAGGAATGAGATGGCTCAGGATGCAGTTATACGAAACATTGAAATTATTGGCGAAGCGACAAAAAGAATTTCAAACGATCTAAAAAATAGTTTTCCTGAAATTCCCTGGAGAGAAATGGCAGGTATGCGGGATAAATTAATTCATGACTATATGGGTGTGGATGTTGATGTTGTATGGAATACTGTTGATATTGATATTCCTGAGCTTTATAAACTTTTAAAGAAGATTGATTTGTAAATTATTGTTTGTAGTATTTTTAATAAATTTTATTGAAATATTCAGGATTATACATATTAAAATAGAAGTAAGGAAAAGATTAACAAGCAAATAACATCATAAACCATGAAAAGCAGCTTGATAAGAAAAATAGTTGGTGGCATCAGCCTGACATCGGTAATGTTTGTTTTCCAGGCTTGTTACGGCACTCCACAGGATTTTGAACCTGACCTTTTGATTGAAGGACAGGTGAAATCCAAAACTTCGGGACTGCCTATAAAAGGGATTAAAGTTACAATTGCCGATCATAATCAGTATGAATTTACCAATGAGGAAGGTATGTTTTCCATTTACACCGGAATGTTTGATAGTTTAACATTGCAGTTTCGTGATGTTGATTCAATACAAAACGGACATTTTGCAGGAAAAGATACCCTTTTGAGTGGACTAAGGGATAAGGTTTACCTCGATATATCTCTTGAAGAAAAATAAATGGTTTTATCCATAAAAAGATTCCTGTTTGAAAAATTCAGAAAATCTGAAGTTGAACTTCACGAACTGAATTATCTGTTTTGGGAATGTACTAC
>CAZMDP010000095.1:0-6899 GCA_964565015.1 uncultured Prolixibacteraceae bacterium
GTTGTAATAAGCCTGCTCGGGCAAATTTTCGTTTTTGACCAACATTACCTGTGCACCAGGCTTTAGCTGAAGTTCGAAATCGGTAGGGTAAAGATATTCGGGAAAATCTCCCTCAACCTTTGCAATAAACCGGTATTGGCGCCCTTTCAGCGCCGACAACCTGCTGTCGTTGATGTTTTTAGCCTGGTAATTATGCGTGGTGAGGGTGATATAGCCTTCGTTTTCACCGGGAACAAAACCGGGTTGGTAACGCTTGTTGAGCTCCCTGATGGTATCGGTATCGGCAACATTATCCCTTATTTTATTGAGCAGGTCGATAAAATGCTGGTTACTTTGCCGGTATATGTGTTTCAGCTCGATGGTGATAAAATGCGATTGTTTCAGGGCGAGGCTGCTGAAAAAGAAAGGGGTATCGTAATAATCGCGAAGGATTTCCCATTCGTCGTCTTTGACAACAGGCGCAAGCTGCTGCAGGTCGCCGATCATCAGTAGCTGAACCCCGCCAAAAGGCTTATGCCGGTTACGGTATCTGCGCAGTACTTCATCGACAGCATCGAGCAAATCGGCACGCACCATGCTGATTTCGTCGATTACAAGCAGGTCGAGGCTACGGATTATGGCAATTTTTTCGCGTCCGATTTTGCGGACAACCGATGGTTCATGATTTTCTGAACTTTCGAAATCGGCTTTTATTACCCTGTTTGCACCGGGAACCTGAGGCCCGAACGATACCTGAAAAAAGGAATGAATGGTTACACCCGAAGCGTTTATGGCAGCCACACCCGTTGGGGCCACAACAATCATCCTTTTGGGCGAATTTTTTCGCAGATTGTGCAGAAAGGTGGTTTTTCCGGTTCCTGCCTTACCGGTTAAAAAAATATTCTGGCTGGTATGTTGGACAAATTCCCTGGCCAGTTCCAATTGAGGGTTTTCACCCTGATCCATCTGTTGCTGTTTTGGTTATGGGCATAAAAGTATAAAAATATGCAGGAAAAACCTTCCGCCGTATAGACCGACGGAAGGTTTTTCAAAAGCATAAACCTATCAGTTTAATTTTGCCAATGCTTCTTTGATGCGGGTCAAAGCTTTAACCAATTGCTCTTCGGATGCGGCATAGCTTATCCTGAAGCAATCGGGCGCACCAAATGCCGCCCCCGATACCACACCCACATGCCCTTTGCTCAACAGGTAAAAACAAAGTTCATCGGCGTCTTTCAGAACGGTGTCCCCATCTTTTTTTCCAAAATAGGCCGAGCAATCGGGGAATACATAAAATGCACCGTCGGGTTTGCTGGTTTTCAGTCCGGGAATTTCGGCAAGCATCGATAGTACCAGGTCGCGGCGTTTTTCAAACTGCTCAACCATTTTCTTTACTTCGGTCCCGTCGTGGTTAAAGGCGGCTACCGAGGCAATCTGCGCAATCGAATTGGGGCCCGAAGTATATTGGCTCTGCAGTTTATTGCAGGCTTTGGCAAGCCACACCGGGCCGGCCATAAATCCAATACGGTAACCGGTCATGGCATACGATTTTGACACGCCATTGATAACCACTACCCTGTCTTTAATTTCGGGGAACTGGGCAATCGACTCGAACTTGGTGCCATAAATTATATGTTCGTATATCTCGTCCGAAATCACAATAATATTCGGATGTTTAGCAAAAATGGCCGCAAATGCCTTCAGTTCATCGTAGGTATAAACGCTTCCGGTCGGGTTGCTCGGGCTGCTGAACAAAAACGCACGGGTTTTGGGTGTAATGGCCGCTTCCAACTGTTCGGGCGTAATTTTGAAATCGCTTTCAACGGTGGTATCGATAACGATATTAACCCCACCCGAAAAATTTACCAGATCGACATAAGTTACCCAATAGGGTGCAGGCACGATCACTTCGTCGCCATGATCGACCACAGCCTGGATTACATTGGCCAATGAGTGTTTTGCCCCGTTGGAGACCACAATCTGGTTTGGAGCGTATTCGAGGTTGTTGTCGCGCTTCAGCTTATTCGAAATGGCATTGAGCAACTCAGGATACCCCGGCACCGGCGAATAGTAGGAGTAATTGTCGTCGATGGCTTTTTTTGCAGCCTCTTTAATAAATGTAGGGGTGGGAAAATCGGGTTCACCAACGCCCAATCCGATTACATCGATACCCTGCGCTTTCAGTTCGCGGCTTTTCTGGGCAACGGCCAGGGTAGCCGATTCCGACAGTCGGTTTATACGTTCTGCAACTTTTGTCATAATACCTGGTTTTTATCTGTTTTTTCCGCTGCAAGATAAATATTTTCCTGTTATTGGCTCAATTTCATCGCATTTTGTTAGAAAAATAGCAAAATTGTTTACAATTACCGCAAAAACAATCTGATTAGCTTTTCAGTTGCCTGTTTGAACCCTTCAGTATTTTCAACAAGTAAATTCGCGTCAGGGGAAAGGCTTTCGAGCATTAAGTTATATGAACCGACCGGATGATTGGGGTCGTTGTTCCAGCCGGCGACCATGACTGGGAAATTCATTCGGTGCCCTGCCCTTATTTCCGGGAGGTCGCTTTGAATAGCGCCCTTAAGTATCGTAACATAAGCTTCAGGTTCGAGCTGTAGCATAAGTTGGTTTATTTCACGGGCTTTGTTTGCGTTCCATCCAAGGTGTTCGGGAACATAAAAGGTATGATGGAATAAGCGTTCCAGAATTCTTTTATCGTTATTGGCTTCGAGCTGTGTAACCAGTTTCTGGTAGGTTTTTCTCAAAGCGGGCCGCTCGTGCCATACTTTCGGGAGCATGGCAAGTACCAACCCCGAAACGCGCGGGTTATTCACACCGGTATGCAACGAAATACCGGCACCCTGCGAAAACCCTCCGATAATGAATTGGTCGATACCAAGTTTTGTGGCTATTTCGCCAATATCCTTCGAGATCGACGACCAGGTAAGCCTTTCGGGGCTTTCGGGAATAGGCGATTTACCGTGTGCCGGAAGTTCAATCCTGATCAGCCTGAAGTGTTTTTCAATTACTCCGAAATCGAATACCGAAAAAATATCCTCCGTTTCGGGCGAATAAAACATACCATGAAGCCAGATGAAAGGAGTTCCATTACCCGATTCCCTGATACGGTAAGGATAATTTCCGGCCCATACGGTATATTCCAGCATGACGGTTTTTTATGTTGATTGAATGATTTACACTCAGTGCACAAAACTATTCAAAAAGGGTCTCATCCCTGATCAGCATCAATACGGCATTATGCGGGAGAATAATATATTTTTCCTGGTTAAATTCAATTTCATACCCGCTTTTGTTCAGATATACTGCCAGGTCGCCGGGTTGGGCCTGTAAAGGAACATATTTCACCGCTTCGCGTTTCTCCTTCCATGGTTCATCTTCGTCGGTCATAGCCGGAATAGGGTATCCCGGACCTACTTTTACCACATACCCGCTTAGCAACTTTTCGTTCTCCTGAACGGTTGGGGGCAAAATAAGGCCTGAAGCTGTTTTCTGCTCCGGATTTTTGGGTTTGATCAGCAGGCGATCGCCCACCATGATGAATCTTTCCAGGTCTTTTTCTTCAATTTTAAGTGACATATACCTTGTTTATACTTTAATTGCTTTTGTTGAAATATCCGGTTTTTTACTCACAAACAGCAAAATTAATAAAGATGGCCGATTTTATTCGATAAAATACCCCCGATTGCCGGTGAATGGATGAAATTTGGGTGTTTTGGGCATTATCCATACAAGATACATCATTTGAAACTGATCCTACACATAATTTATCAATAATCTAAAAATATGTACTAATCTGTTTTAGAATAATTTATAAGTTTTTCATTAGTGGAATAATTATGCAAAATGATACTATGCGGTACATTCTTCAATGGTTTACAAGGTTACAAATCGGACCACTTGTAACATATTTGCCATAGGGGCGTCATATAGTTCGAAAACAGGAAACAGTAAAAACAGAAAACAAGAGTAGAAAACAAAAAGAAAAAAGGAGATTTAGTCATGAAAACAAAAAACGTATTTCGGAAAACGGTTGCCACCCTTGCAGCATTGGGATTAACACTGGTATTTCTGACCCAATCGGCGTTGGCTCAGGGATTCGGTAAGGGAGCTGACGATAACGATACAAAGTCCGGTAAAAAGACCCAGGCGGTAACCACGGTAACAGCTGCCAGTTATGCTGCCGAACTTGAAGCCCGCAAAAAAGCAAGCGCCATATTCAACGTAGTTGATGAACCTGATCCTCAATTGTTTTTACAGCAATGGATGGTTGACCGCAGGAATTTTGTGGTTACACCAGCAAAATCGGCCAGTGAAAAACAGGAACCAGCCAATACCAAACAAGTCAGCGATAGTACTTTAAACGCCATTTCAACATTGCTTATCATTGAAAAAGAATCGCCCTTGAAGCTTGAATCATGGATGACTGATGCAAAATGCTTTCCATGCGAATCGAAACGCAGCAGCGAAAATTACTATTCAATGAAATAATTTTGGACCTGGAATCGGTGAAGTAATTGGTTGAAAGGTAAACTTCCAAAAAGCCGGCGTCCGGAGAGTTTCTCCGGGTGCCGGCTTTTTTCAGGTAACCGGATATTGGTTGTGGATATCGGTCAATACTTCGCAACCGGTTTGGGTAACCAGCACGGTATGTTCGAATTGTGCCGAAAGCCTGTTATCAACGGTACGTGCAGTCCAGCCGTCACCTTTATCGATACGGGTTGTAGGACGACCTTCGTTAATCATGGGCTCGATGGTAAAAATCATTCCCGGTTGCATAACAGGGCCGGTATTCCGCCTCGATGTGTGATCGACCTGTGGCTCTTCGTGAAACTCGAGCCCTACCCCATGTCCGCAGAATTCGTAAACCACCGAAAAACCATTCGCTTTGGCATAGCGCGAAATCACAAAGCCAATGTTCCCGAAATAGTTTCCGGGTTTCACTTGTTGAATCCCAAGGTTTAGGCAATGAAGAGTTGCATCAACTAACCGTTTAGCCCTCTCGGAAACTTCGCCAACACAAAACATTTTTGAGGTATCGCCATAAAAGCCATTCAGAATGGTGGTAACATCAATATTAATAATATCGCCCTCCTTCAGGGTTACCTTCTCGGAAGGTATTCCGTGGCATACCACTTCATTGGGCGAGATACAGCTCGACTTCGGGAAACCGTTGTAACCTTTTGTAGCAGGAATTGCTCCATGTTTCAAAATGTATTCTTCAATCTTCTGATCGAGGAAAGCAGTTGAAATGCCCGGTTTTACAAATTCCGAAATGTAGTCGAGTGTGGCAGCGGCCAAACGCGAACTTGCCCTGATCCCTTCGATCTGTTCCTGGTTTTTTATGATTATTTTGCCCATCCGGCTCCTATAATTTTGTGCAAAAATGATGAAATGCTTCCATTAATCAAAACTCAACAATACATTTGCAGAAAAGTTTATATCCGGCATTGGACATGAAACACGTCAATCATCTCAGGGCAAAGTCATACCACATCAATCGGTTTGGCGAAGTATCAACCCCGTTTTTATTCTGGTACATGCAGGAAATTGCATGGGAACATGCCCACATTCTCGGATTTGGGTTCGAACACCTGCGCCAGGATCAGCTATTCTGGGTTTTATCGAGGCTACTTGTAAAAATTGACCGCCGGCCTTTGTGGAAAGAGGAATTTACGCTCGAAACCTGGTCGAGGGGAACCGATGGTTTTTTTGCTTATCGCGACTATCGCTTTCTCGATAAACATGGTAAAGAGATAATAAAAGCCACCAGCAGTTGGTTGGTGCTCGACCTGGAAACCAAACGCATTCAACGGTTGAACCATCATAAAAACTTTCCGGCATATCAGGAAAGCGTTTTGGGTTGCAACGCCGGAAAAGTGGAACCAGCCGAAGCTAAAGAAAATCTCATATACTTTCCGGTTCTTTTCAACGAAATCGACATCAACCAGCATTTCAATACGGGGCGCTACCTCGAAAGGATCAACAACAGCTACACTTCCGAATTTCATGAAAAACACCAACTTACGGAGCTTGAGGTAAATTTTGTGCGCGAGGGCATGCCCGATGATTACCTTGCGGTTAACCGGCAGGAAGTAACCAACAGGGACCACCTGTGCAGCGTTATCCGAAAAAGCGATGGAAATGAACTGATCAGGGCTAAGCTGTTGTGGAAAGAACGGATAAACTGAGCGGAACCAAAATATGGCCGATGTGTACTGATTTATATGGGAGCCGGATTTTTCTTTAATTCCCTTACCAATTCATGGTATCGCAAACTTTTTGTTTGAAGGTATGCGAAATATTGATCCGTGTCCGTCCGTCGGATAGCTTTTCTGACGATATTTTCGAGTCGGAAGCAAACGGATAGGAGCCATCGGCATTAAAAGTTGTGGTGAAATTGGTTACTTCCCATTCGTTTTCCCAAAGCAGGCGGTACTCATACTCCTGGTCGGGTTTGCCGAGCAGGTCGAGCACCCCTCCCTGCATAAAACCACCCTGCCACACATTCTGTGTTCCGGCAAAACGGTATTCGCCACTGTAGGTAGGTGCAACGGCTACAGCAGGATTTTTCTCACAAAAAGCTTTCAGCACAATCTGATAACCAATAAATCCATCCTGGGCCAACACATTCACCGTATGGTTGCCCGAACAAAGGTTTGAAACCTGAAGATCGGGAATGGGTTTAAAAGAAGGGTTGTTGTTCCTGAAAACCAGTTTGGCTGGCACTGACGGTACATTTTCGAGGGTAAAGGTTGCAGGGAAATTACCTGTAAAAGTTTGTGCAAACAACCGGTTGCCCTGCATATCGTACACATCGGCGGTAATGGTGAAGCTCGATTTGAAGGAAGCCTCAAACCGCAGGGAAGCGCCCTGGCTACAGGTTGTATAATCGGATGCACGTA
>CAZMDP010000096.1:0-6884 GCA_964565015.1 uncultured Prolixibacteraceae bacterium
GGTGCTGAACCACTTGTGCTTTCAGTAACACATCCACGTGGGATATGGGCCGACAGGTTTAACCTGATGACCGGTGCCGACGAGATAAACGTTAAGTTTTATCCCGAAGGGGGCAACATCATTAACAATGTACCTGTAAAAATGGGTTTTTATGCCACCAGGCATGGTTCGCGGCAGGTCGATTTTGAAGCAGATATTCTCGATCAGGATGGAAATATAGCCGGAAAAACTTCCACTTTTTTGCCTGGCTTTGGTTTATTCCCTTTCAGGGCCGAACCCGGAAAAGAGTATAGAATGGTTATTACCAGCGGAGCAGGTAAAGGTCAGAGCTTTAGTTTGTCCCGTCAGGATGGCGCAAAGGTAGGATTGGCCATTTCACGCACCGATCAGGGTTATATTAACGCCGATATTGTTGCCCCCGACACCAGGCCGCGTCAACTGGCTGTGGCCGTAACCGAAAAATTAAATATTATATGGGCTGCCAATTTTGAAGTAACCCAATCGGCCAGGGTGAGGATACCTACCGACGATTTTGATCACGGAATACAAATGATCACGGTTTTTGATGAGGACGGAACTGTGCTTGCCGAACGGTTGGTATTTACGCCCGAAAAGAACAGGTTGAAGGTTAACCTTTCGGAAGAGTTAGCCGGCGGACAAGTGAAAATAACGGTCCAGACCAGCGATTCGGATGGTAACCCCGTACCTGCCAGCCTGGTGCTATCGGTGGCCGATAATACCAGGGTATTGGATAAAACAAACTCTTTGGAAAGTTATTTTCTATTTTCGGGCGAACTGGCAAACCCGATTGCCGACCCGAACGGGCTTATGGGAAGTGGGGCACAGTTTTCGACCGCAATTGATTATATTCTTATAGCCAATAAATTGAAGGCATTCTCGTGGGAAAATGTATTCAAAAATGCCGAAAACGGGTCTGAATCGTTTCTCGAGAAAAAAGGAATACGCGGACAGGTGACCAACCGGCGGGGCGAACCGGTTGGTGGTGCCAAAATCAGCCTGCTCAACAGCCGCGATATGCAAATGTACTCGGCCACTGCCGATGCGGAGGGTAATTTTATATTTCCGACCCTTAACCCGGTTGATCTAACCGATTATACCATTACCGCCACCGATGAGCGGGGCAGGAGCGTACTTTCTGTAGTTCTCGAACCCTCTTTTTCTGATAAAATCGGCAATCTGGTAAAAAAACTCGACAGCCGATATGAAGTGCTATATGCCTATAAAACACCCGGATCGGAGTATTACAATGCAAATCCGGGCTTTATGGTTAAAGCCCCTGCGGCTTCGAGGCAATCGGCCCCGCCACCCTCGAGGGCGCGCAGCAATTCCTACAAATCGTTACTGGCTACGGCCACCAACCTCCTCGACGTGATAAAAATGATGAAGCCTTATCAGTTAATGGGCGGACAGATTGTTTTCTTCGGAACACAAAACTCTTTCTATCATCAGTCGGGGGCGCTCATTGTAATCGACGGACAGAAAATGGGAACCAGCGCCGATATCCTGAATATGATTTCGCCCAACGATGTGGAGTCGATCAACATTTCGCTCGATCCGATGGATATTCAGAAATATACGGGGTTGAACAATGTGGGCATAATCGAGATCAATACCAAAAGGGGAGGACAAAGCCCTGTTTTACCATCTGTGGCAGCAACGGCCCCACAGGCCATTTACCAGGATGGCTACAGGGTACCACGCAGTTTCCTGACAACCGAAGGACTTAAATACGATTCGGGAAAAGATATGCACACAACACTTTTCTGGAACCCCAACCTCGAAACCGGCAGGGAGGGAAAAGAAACATTCGCCATCCCGCTCTCCGAAGTAAAATCGGGTTTCAGGATTATAGTGGAGGGAATGGATACTAACGGAAGGTTCCTTTTCGGATCTTCGGAATTTACGATCAGATAAGAAAGGTTTTATTAATATTCTGAACTCCCATTTGGCAGATTAATGCCCTTCGATTTAATTGAGGCAAGAATTTCTGACGAATTTTGTACTTTTGCCTCTTTAATTCTGTTTACGTTTAGATGGAAAAGTTTGGTTTAATGCTTCAAGAGAAGGGGTTTATTGAAGAAGCGGTCGATCCGAAAATCAGGTTGGCCGAAGAGATAAACCGGTTGCGGAAGGAGAAAAATGCGGTTATTCTCAGTCACTATTATGTGGATGGGGAGTTGCAGGACATTGCCGATTTTGTAGGCGACAGCCTCGGTCTATCGCAGGCTGCACAAAAAACAACTGCCGATATAATTGTATTTGTCGGGGTACATTTTATGGCCGAGACTGCCAAAATTATCAACCCTTCGAAAAAGGTAATCCTCCCCGACCTTAAAGCCGGCTGTTCGCTTGCCGATTCGGCCCCTGCCGAAAAGTTCGAAGCATTTAAAGCGCAATACCCCGATCATAAGGTGATATCTTACATCAATTGCACAGCCGAACTGAAGACCTTGTCGGATATTATCTGCACATCGGCCAACGCGGTAAAAATAGTTGAAAGTTTTCCGAAAGAGCAGCCCCTGATTTTTGCACCCGACAAAAACCTGGGCAATTACATCAATAACCTTACCGGCCGCCAAATGGTGCTGTGGGATGGCGCCTGCATGGTACACGAGCAGTATTCGGTCGAAAAAATTGTAGCTCTGATGGAGCAGCACCCCGATGCAGAGTTTATTGCCCACCCCGAGTGTGAAAAACCGGTACTGATTATTGCCGACTTTATTGGCTCTACAACGGCTTTATTGAATTATGTCCAAAAAAGCAGCTCGAAAAAATTTATTGTAGCCACCGAAAGCGGTATTCTCCACCAGATGATTAAGGCCTGCCCCGATAAGATATTCATTCCGGCCCCGTCGGTCGATTCAACCTGCGGATGCAACGATTGTTCGTATATGAAACTGAATTCGATGCAAAAACTCTATATCTGCCTGAAGCATGAATTACCCGAAATTATTCTGCCACCGGAAGTTATAGAAAAGGCCCAGGCGCCAATTTTCAGGATGTTGGAGATATCAAGGTAGCAAATTTTCAACCAGCAAATTCTTCCTCGAAACTTCGATGGCTTTCAGCAGGGTTTTGTCAATTTTCTGAATGATCGGATAAAATCCCTTGTCGCCAATAATGTTGCGGGCAATATAGGCTTTTACCTGTGCCTCAATAATGTGGCCCGAAACTTTCATCCCTTCGGCATCGTAGGGAATTCCCTTGTTGGCAGCAAATCTTATAAAACTATCGACTACTTTTTGATTGTCGAGCCACTTTTCGATTTCGGCGGCAGTTTTCAGCGTATTCAGGTAATCGCGGTGCTGGTCTGAGTATTGGAATGCAAACTGATAAACCAGTCCGCGCTGGTAAATACGGTTAAAATATTCCGAACGTCCCGAAGTGTCGGCCGGTACAAAAATATCGGGCATAATGCCACCCCCGCCGTAAACCGTGCGCCCCTTTTTGGTATAATATTTCAGCGAATCGGCAAAATGGATACTGTCGGCAACCAGCATTTCGCCATGTACCATTCGTTCAAAAAGGTCCTCGAAATATTTATCGCTACCGTTGTTATAAGGTTTCTGAATGGAGCGCCCGCTAGGGGTATAGTAGCGTGCTACTGTCAGGCGCACGGCCGAACCGTCGGAGAACGGGATTTGCTCCTGTACCAATCCTTTGCCAAACGAGCGGCGGCCAATAACTATGCCCCTGTCGTTATCCTGCAGGGCACCTGCAAAAATTTCGCTTGCCGACGCCGAAAATTCGTCGATCAGCACAATAACCTGTTTGTCGGCAAAAGTTGCCCTGTTCGAAGCATTGTAAATCCTTTCAGGCTGCGATTTTCCCCGGGTGATAAGTATGGGTTCGTCTTTGGCGAGGAATTCGTCAACCATCCGGATAACGGCAGTTAGATAACCTCCGGGATTGCCACGCAAATCGATGATCACTTTTTTCGCCCCGTCCTTATCGAGTTTACTCATACCGTCCATAAACTCTTTATAGGTTTGTTCGGCAAAACGGCTTACCTTGATAAAACCGGTTTCATCGTCGATCATGTAACTCACGTCAACGCTGTAAATAGGTATGTCGCCGCGGGTAATCTCAAATTCGAAAAGCTCCCTGAAACCACGCCGGAGATTGCTTACTTTTACTTTTGTCCCTTTGGGCCCGCGGAGAAGTTTCATCACATCTTCGTTTCTGATGCCCACCCCGGCAATATTGCTGTCGTTAACCATAACAATCCGGTCGCCGGCAAGCAGTCCCAGTTTCTGTGACGGCCCTCCCGAAATAACGTCAATTATTACAACAGTATCTTCCTGAATGGAAAACTGTACCCCAATCCCCGAAAAATTACCCTGCATTTCTTCTTCAACTTCCTGCATATTCCGGGCGGGGATATAGGTACTATGCGGATCGAGGTTTTTCAGCAACTCGGGAATGGTTTTTTCGACCACTTCGCTCATATCGATGCTATCCACATAAGCCGATTCCACAAGGCTCAAAATGGTCGATATTTTATTTCCCGCCGATAGCCTGACCGCACGTTGCGCGGGTTTGTTGGCCCGGTTTAGGGCATTTCCGATTAATAGCCCGGCTATAAGGGTTGCCGCAAGCAGCAACGGAATATATATCGAATAACGTTTATCCATTTTCTTCTTTCAGCGATGTTAAATCCATTTCAATATTTTTTACTTCGATGCCTGCCCTTTTTAACAGGTTTATGCCATCTTCGAGCCGGTAGTTCTCGGTATATACCACCCTGCGGATACCAGCCTGTATAATCAGTTTTGCACACTCGAGGCACGGCGATGAGGTTACATACAAGGTTGCACCCTCACTGCTGTTGCCCGATTTTGCAACTTTTGTTATGGCATTGGCCTCAGCATGAAGAACGTAAGGTTTGGTCTGATTGTTTTCGTCTTCGCAAACATTTTCGAAGCCAGATGGCGTTCCATTATAACCATCGGAAATAATCATCTTGTTTTTTACCAATAGGGCCCCAACTTTACGCCGTTTGCAATATGAGTTCATCGACCAGATGGCCGCCATTTTCAGGTAGCGCTTATCGAGCAGCAGCTGTTTGCTGTTTTCCTCATTTCTCAATTCCATAACTTATCTGTAATCTATCTTGTTGAAAGATTACAAAGGTAAGCCGATTTGATGGAAATGGGTATTCTGAATTGAAGCTAAAATAAAAAAGGCGGAAGAAACTTCCACCTTTTTTGTACCGAACTAAAAAACTTTTATAATCAAATGGGACTTCGACGTATTAGTTTTTAATCAGCAGCCAGGCATCGCTGTATTTCGGAAAACTTTGCCTGATCTGGATTAGCCTTGCACGGGCCGGAGCTTCGGTGGTAAACGAATCGACGGTTACCCTGTAAAATCCGGTTTCGCTTTGTACGATAATGGGCGTAAAACCTTCCGACATTAACGTCTGTCTGAAGTTTTTGGCGTTATCCATGCTTTGGAACGACCCTAATATGATGAAATAACTGTTTTGATTCTGATCTCCCTGATCGGTAAACGTAAACGACTCCTTACGCACGGATATGGGTTTATCATCCTGGGCCACAGGTGCTTCTTTCACTTCGGGAACCTGAAATACTTTCGGCTGGGTTGTAGTGGCAGTTGGCTGAACTGCGGGTTCGAATGAGGTGGATGCTGCCTTTTTCGACGATTTACAGGATGCAAATGCAATTCCGATAATGATTAAAAATAATGCTACCTTTTTCATTGTTTCTGTTTTTATTTCAAATGCTAAATTAGTTAAAACTCAATAAATGTGTTTGTTAGGCATAAAGAAGTTTTACACAAACTACCCGGTATATCGGGTATTTCCGCAGGGTCGATGTTAATATCAATTTGAGTTTGGCAGGTTATTTCTTATAAAATACAGAAAATCAGCGTTTTGACATTTTTCCGACAGCATTATAAATGGGGGATTTTTCAGGTTTATCTTATTGTACACCAATGTCGAATTCAGGTCCCATTGTAAAACTTTACCATTACTTTCTTCAACCATTAGATGTCCGGCGGCTGTATCCCACTCCGAACAACCATTGCCCCGCAGGTAAAGATCAGCTTCCCCAAGGGCAAGTGTTACCTGTTTGAGTGCGCTGCCCATTTGCAAAACATCAACATTGTACCGTACTTTGAGCGATTCAATAAATTTCGATGACCGCTCCGATGGGTGCGACCTGCTTGATATAACCCTGATTATTTTAGGGTCATCGGCGGGGATAACAGTTATTCTTTTTCCCCCAAATTCTGAAATTCCTTTTCCCTTGATGCAACTCCATCCTTTTCGGGTTACAGGTTGATAAATCCATGAAACTACCGGAAAATTTTTTTCAAGAAGGGCCAGGTTTATACAAAATTCACCGTTCCGTTTTATAAATTCTTTTGTACCATCCATCGGGTCGAGCAAAAAGAACGAGGGCCAGTTTTTTCTGACAGAATAATCGGGTATAACATTTTCTTCGTCGATAACAGGAATGTCGGGGAAAAGCCGGTTTAATCCTTCGTTTATGATCTTGCTCGAAAGATAGTCGGCGCGTGTAACAGGCGAGAAATCGGCTTTTTGTGTTTCGTTGAAATTACTGCTTACATAAACCTCCATGATTGCTTCGCCGGCTTTTTTCAGCAATTCTTCCACTGCAAACAGCAACTTCTGCTCCATCCCGGGGTATTTAAAAGTTTTACAGTAATTTCTTCAGTTCGATTTTCAAACTTTTTTGCGCTCCGTGTAACCAATTTTCAACAATAAGGCTATCGTTCAACTGATTTACCGGTAGCGAAAACATTAAACTTTTTTTTGCAGGCAGGTTCAATTTATTGCCGGTATTGCTTTCAAGCGAAAACCCGAAAGTAAAATC
>CAZMDP010000097.1:0-6870 GCA_964565015.1 uncultured Prolixibacteraceae bacterium
CAGGAGTGCAACATAGTGAATACCTACAACGAAGCTATGTTGCTGGCCAAAGCTGTTTCGGAACCGGCCATAAAATGCCTTCTCGACGTTTACCACCTCAGCCAGGAAGGCGAACCTATCGAAATAATAAATGAGATGCCCGAAATGTTGGCCCATGTTCATCTGGCAGAACCAAATGGGAGGGTTTTCCCAATGGATGGCACAAAAAAAATACTCCACGGGCTCTTTTCAAACCTGCAAAAAATCGGGTACGACAGTCGGATCAGTATTGAGGCGTATGCCACAAATTTCGTAGAAGAGGCAAGCGTTGCATTAAGCTTATTAAAAGAGGTGGAAAAAGAATTCAACACGGTAATGTAAGACATTTAAAATTATGGTATTTCAAAAGATTAACGATGTTTCGGAGCTTACGCGAAAGGCTAATATCATTCGCCGCCATATCCTCGAGATGATCGGCGTTGGACAACGGGGACATTTCGGCGGCTCACTATCGGCTGCCGAAATGGTGGCGGCGCTCTATTTCAGACAGATGTCTCACAATCCTGAGGACCCGAAATGGCCTTTGCGCGACCGTTTCATCCTCAGTAAAGGCCATGCGGCCCCCGTTCAGTACGCTGCACTGGCCGAATGTGGTTATTTCCCCAAATCGGCGTTTTCCACATTTAAAAAGGTGGGTTCAATATTACAGGGGCACCCCGATATGGAAAAAACACCCGGTGTAGAAGCAAATACTGGCTCATTGGGGCAGGGGTTGTCGTTAGGCGCTGGTATGGCCTTAGGGCTAAGAAAAGATGCAATATCCTCAAAAGTGTTCGTGATGATGGGCGACGGCGAACTTGGCGAAGGGCAGCTGTGGGAAGCGGCTACCGTAGCCGCCCATTACAAACTCGATAACCTGGTGGGTATTATCGACAAAAATAACGTTCAGGCTATGGGTTTTACCTGCGACCGTATTCATCAGGGAAGCTTATCGGCAAAATGGCAGGCCTTTGGTTGGAAAGTTTTCGAAACCGATGGCCATAACATGGAGCATATAGTAACAACCCTCGACCAGGCATGTTTATGGAAAGGGTCACCGGTTCTGATTATATCGCATACCATCAAAGGCAAAGGCGTTTCGTTTGCCGAAAATACTGCTGCATATCACAACAACGAAATGAACAAAGAACAGTTTGCACTTGCAATGTTCGAAATTGAAAAAGCAATCAATTAAAAAATGAAACGAGCCCCGATAAATCGGGGCGAGTTCCATACTATACCTTATAAAACAAACATTTTTTATATAATGAAAACATATCAGAATCCACGGGAGGTGTATGGTCAAACCCTTTTGCGCCTTGCTCGCGAAAATAAAGATATAGTTGCCCTCGATGCCGATTTGTGTAAGTCAACAATGACCTGCCTCATTGAGCAGGAATTGCCCGATCAGTATTTCGAAATGGGTATTGGCGAACAGAATATGATGAGTATAGCCGGAGGGCTTGCCCTGACAGGTAAGATTCCCTTTGTTAACTCTTTTGCCATTTTCCTTACCAGCAGGGCTTTCGACCAGGTACGGCAAGCCATAGGCATTTCGGGGCTTAACGTTAAAATAATAGGTTCAAGCGCCGGCCTTTCCGATTTTGGCGATGGTTCAACACACCAAACCGTGGAGGATATCTCCATCATGCGCTCCATTCCAGGTATGACAGTTATTGCACCTTCCGATGCCAATGAACTTGCTGCGGCCATCGAGGCAATTGTCGGATACAAAGGCCCGGTTTATCTGCGTTACAGCCGCAACAACATGGCCGATATACACCCACCCGGAAAAAAGTTTACCATTGGTGAAGTAATACCACTGGCCGATGGAAAAGATATTACCCTGTTTGCCATTGGCGATATGGTACAACTGGCACTCGACACTGCCAGTGAGTTAGGCCAGGAAGGGCTGTCGGTTTATGTGGTGAGCGTTCCAACCATAAAACCCCTCGACAGGCAGGCAATAATAGCTGCTGCGAGAAAAACCGAAGCTGTAGTTACTGTTGAAGAACATAGCATAGTCGGGGGGTTGGGCAGCGCTGTAGCCGAAGCCCTCAGAATGGAAAAGATACCCATCGATTTTGTTGGGATAAACGATTGTTATGGAATGTCGGCCCACAGTGCACAGGAACTTTATCAGCATTTTGGGCTGACAATACAAAATATCAAAGATACCATACGACAGGTAATGAAACGTAAATAATTGATAATATTAAATTTAACGATATGAAGGAAATTATTGGATTTATCGGATTAGGTATAATGGGTAAACCCATGGCCAAAAATTTAATGATTGCTGGTTATAACCTTGTAGTGTACGATCTTAACCCCACACCGGTTGAAGAACTTTGCGCTATGGGGGCAAAGAAAGCTTCATCGGTATTATCGCTCGCTTCGATGGTTGACACCATCATCACCATGTTGCCAAATGGGCCCGAAGTTATGGAAGTAGTTGCCGGTAATAATGGTTTGCTCGAAGGGGCCAAACCGGGCACAAAGATCATCGATATGAGCTCGATATCGCCTGCAATATCGGTTAAGTTACATGGGTTGTGTAAAGAAAAGGGTATTGACTTTATTGATGCTCCGGTAAGCGGTGGCGAACCAAAAGCCATCGAGGGCACCTTGGCCATTATGGTTGGATGCGACGAACCATTATTCGAAAAGTGCATGCCAATACTGAAAACAATGGGGGCCAGTGTGGTACGAACCGGAGTGGTAGGAAGCGGAAATGTTACAAAATTGGCAAACCAGATTGTGGTAGCTTTGAATATAGCCGCAATTTCTGAAGCTTATGTATTGGCTGCCAAAGCGGGAGTTGACCCTGCAGTTGTTTTCGATGCTATTAAAGGTGGTCTGGCAGGTAGCACCGTTATGAACGCCAAAACGCCCATGATCCTCGATCGAAACTTTAACCCGGGATTCAAAATACGCCTTCACATCAAAGACCTGGCAAATGCTATCGAAACTGGCCACCAATTGGGAGTGCCCCTTCCGCTGACCGCCTCTGTAATGGAGATTATGCAGGCGCTTAAAGCCGATGGCCTCGAAGAAAACGACCACAGCGGTCTGGTACAATATTTCGAAAAACTGGCCCATGTGGTTGTGAAAAGGTAACATGTAATATTTTTCATTGAACATTAAGAATTATTTATCATACTATGCGGAACAACTTTTCCAAAAAAACGATACTCATTTGCACATTATTAATTATTAGCATATTATCGTGTTTTTCAAAAGAATGGACTTTGTCGAATAAACAATTAAAAATCATTTTCGATGACCAGACATCATTGATTACTGTAACCGATTTACGTTGCGGAAAAGTTTGGGAACAAGCTCCATTGGATAAGGTTTATAAAGTTCAGAAGGTTGTTCAGGATGATACAGCGTTAAAGGTTTTCCTTTCAGGCTATATGAACTTAATAGTTAATTATACATTAACCGAAGGTCCGGCGGTTGAAATCACCATTGATTCCGATAAAGATGCAGTTTTCGATGATTTTGCCTTTCCATCGGCAATTAATGCACCCGATAACAACCATTACATATTGATGACCGATAGTCAGGGTTTATTGCTTGCGGTAAACGACCAGGAATACCCTGTAGGTAGCAGCCGGCCATATTTTTGCGGCGGCGGCCTTGCAATGGCATGGATGGGTATGGTCGACTACGAGTTTAAAACAGGCTATATGGCTATTCTCGATACTCCATATGATGCAACCATGCGCACCAAACGCGAAAACGGACTGGTTTCCTTTGAACCTCTATGGTTGCCCTCGATGGAAAATTTTGGGTATAAACGTAAAGTAACCTATCACTTTTTCGATGAAGGCGGCTATGTGGCGCAGGCAAAAAACTACCGCGATTACATTTGGAAAAAGAACAACATTATCAGTTTGAGCGATAAACTGAAACGTTTCCCGGCGATGGAAAAAATGATGGGGTCAGTTCATATTTATGTTTGGGACAAAGCGCGCGAAGTGGAATTCGCCAAAGAACTGAAAGAGTCGGGTATCGGTAAAGCGCTGATCCTTTGGGATGCAAACCATACACCTTATCCCGAAATTGGATACGACAACAAACTAAAAGAACTTGGCTATGCTACAGGTGGATATGAACTTTTTACCGATCTTAAATTGCGCGATACTGCATATTACGAAATAGACACCAATGGTCCGTTGCGTTTTGCACATACCCTTTATCCCGGGAAATTCAATTATCTGGCAGCCCGTAAAAGCGATGGAACTACTTATTCCAATCAATTCGGACACACGATTTGTCCCGAAGCTGTCCGACCGGAAATATTCAGAAAAACAGAGGCAAAACTGAAAGAATATCCGCATGAAACATTTTTCCTTGACGTTTATCAGGCCAACGGGATTTTTGAATGTTATTCGCCCGATCATCGGTTGACACGCGAACAATTTGTTGAAGAAGTAATTAAGAACCATCGCGTTATCGAAGATAATTACCACCAGTATTTAGGAGGTGAATGGGGGGCCGAATATGTGAATGCACATGTTGCCTATGTACACGGAATGATGACCCTGCAACGCACCTGGTGGGGAACAGGTATCGAAAAAAAAGGCACCATTTATTATACAGGCGATTGGAAAAGCAACCCTCGCCCCACCCAAATGGTTGGAACGCGCGTGGCCAACGATAAATACCTGAAATATTCGATCAACGAATACACGCGAGTACCGTTATACGAGCTGGTATATCACGATGCGGTGGTAACCTCGTGGCGATGGGAAGATGGTAACCATCACACCCCCGAAATCTGGTGGAAAAAGGATCTGTTCAACATGTTATACGGAACCGCCCCGCTTTGGAGCATCGACCGTGAACGGTGGGATGAATACAAATATACTTTTATCGACAGCTATAATTTGGTTTGTCCGTGGTTGCAGCAAATTGCTTACGACGAACTGGTATCGCACCGTTTTGTTACTGCCGACAACAAAGTTCAGGAGTCGGTATTTTCTTCGGGCAAAAAAATCGTTGTAAATTTTGGCGATAGCGATTATTTCTTTGAAGGGCAAACCATTAAGGCAAAGGGCTTTATAACCAATTAATTAAAATCATGTTGTAATTAATATATATGACTGAATAGAATATGAAAAATAAAATTACTGCTTTGGCAAAAAATGGGGTATTATTTCTGGTTTTAAGTATTTTTTTTCTTTCATGTACACCTTCCAAAACGTATCTGTACCCCTTTCATAATCCTGCATTAACCTTTGAGGAGCGTGCCGAAAATATTGTTTCGCTAATGACTATTGATGAAAAGATAGGACAAATGGTACATAATGCGCCGGCAATTGAGCGGTTGGGCATACCGGCATATAATTGGTGGAACGAAACCCTGCATGGGGTTGCCCGTAGCCCATACCGTGTTACCTCATTTCCTCAGGCAATTGCTATGGCTGCAGCATGGGATACGGCCTCTATGCATACCATGGCCGATATTTGTGCCGAAGAAGGACGCGCCATTTTCAACGATTCACGTAAAAAAGGTAAAACCGGAATTTATCTGGGGTTGACCTATTGGACACCAAATATCAATATTTTCCGTGATCCGCGCTGGGGTCGTGGCCAGGAAACCTATGGCGAAGACCCTTTCTTAACAGGTTCGCTCGGAAAAGCGTTCGTAAATGGGCTACAGGGCAACCACCCCAGATATTTGAAAGCTTCGGCCTGTGCCAAGCATTATGCCGTACACAGTGGACCCGAATGGAACAGGAGTACTTTCGACGCAAGGGTGTCGGCCTTCGATTTATGGGATACTTACCTGCCAGCTTTTCGCGACCTGGTTGTTGATGCCAAAGTTAGCGGGGTAATGTGCGCTTACAACCGTTTCGAAGGCCAGCCCTGCTGCGGAAGCGACAAGTTGATGATGGACATTTTGCGGAATAAATGGGGTTTTACAGGTTATGTTACTTCCGATTGCGGAGGTATTGGCCACTTCTGGCGCACACATAAAACCCATGCAACCCCCGAAGAGGCTGCCGCCGATGCTGTTCTGAAAGGTACCGACCTCGAATGTTCGGGCAGGCCAACCTATGCATCACTGCACAAAGCATTGACCGATGGACTGATAACTGAAAAAGACCTCGATGTTTCATTAAAACGTTTGTTCACCATCCGGCTTCGTTTAGGTATGTTCGATCCCGATGACATGGTACCCTTTGCAAAAACCGGAGTCGAGGTTCTCGAACATGAGTCACACAAGGAACACGCCTTGAAAATGGCAAGGCAATCAATGGTGCTGCTCAAAAACGATGGAAATATTTTACCATTAAGCAAATCGTTGAATAAGATTGCACTGGTTGGCCCTAATGCCGATGATGAAGCTGTTATGCTGGCCAATTACTATGGTTACCCCACCGAAGTGACAACGGTTCTCGAAGGCCTGAGAATGAAAATGGGCGACAAAGTAATCTTCGAAAAAGGGTGTAACCTTTTGGATAACAATGTTTTTAAATCTGCTTATAAAAGCTCGTGGTTCAGTTACGACGGAAAAGAAGGTTTTCGGGCCGAATATTTTCAGAATACAAATTTCGAAGGAGAGCCTCAATTGGTCAGAATGGAGCAATCCATCGATC
This sequence comes from uncultured Prolixibacteraceae bacterium, assembly GCA_964565015.1. GTDB lineage: Bacteria > Bacteroidota > Bacteroidia > Bacteroidales > Prolixibacteraceae > UBA1413. Next base: position 6,633 of record CAZMDP010000097.1, read on the forward strand.
ATCGGTGGGGCGATGGGGAAGATATTGCCGATAATATAATTGCCCGCAACATGAGTGTGAGGTTTACCAGTACTTTTACCCCCGAAACATCGGGCAAAGTTACGTTCGAATTGATGGGCGACGATCGTTCACGGTTGTTTGTCGATGGCAAAAAACAGATTGATACCGGTGCCAGGGAAGGGCACTATACATTTACTGCTGAAAGAGGGAAAAATTACAAAGTGGTGATTGAATACCA
>CAZMDP010000098.1:0-6826 GCA_964565015.1 uncultured Prolixibacteraceae bacterium
AGCCAGAATCAGATAAACGGGAGAGAGGATTATTATGGCCAACGAAGAAGCCACTACATCAATAAGGCGTTTGACATTCTCCTGCCAGGCCGGCATAATCCCATTCGATATTTTTATTAGCGGAGTACTATAAATGGTGTTGTTTTTAACCATTCCGGTGAGAAAATCATATAAATCGGGTATTCCCCAGATAATGATATCCATATTTTCCACAATGGTTAGAATTCTGCTCAATAATTCGTGCTGGTCTGTTTCAAGGGCAATAATCACTTCCTCAATCGCTTTTTCCTGAAGGACCCGCTCAAGGTCATCGATTGTTCCAAGATCGGGAAGATATGTTCCCAAATCAGAGTTGCCGTTGCCATCAATATTGATAAAACCAACAAACCGGTTGCCGGCTGGCCGGGGTTGGGTGCTCATATCCTTAAAAATCTTCAGCGCCTTATCGTTATTACCGATTATCAGGGTATTGAAGCCAATTTTGCGCTGATGAATCCTGTTGATGGTGCGGGTAGTAAGGATCAGCCTGAAAAAATAGGTGAATGAAAAATGAAGTGCAAGAAGGTTAAAGTAGAGCTGATAGTAGTTTTTATACGAATAAACGGTGTCGTCGAGCAATAACGTAAAAAATATAACCGTAACCCCGATGATTGATGTAAGGGCAGTTTGTCCCAGGTCGATCAACCTTGATCTTCGGTAAATATTTCTGTAATAACCTGTTATATAGTAAAAAATTATCCAGGAAAGAGGAATGATGATCAACCCCAGGAAATATCTTGTGCCAAATTCTAAAGGAATATCGTAACCGAACTTTACCGGTTCAATTACTTGTTTCCGGTAAATAAAAAAAAGTGTCCAACTTATTGCGGCAGCCAGAAAATCGAAAATTACATACCTGGCAACCTGCTGTTTTTTATTCATAAAAATGGGTTAAGTTTCTCAATTCACCACTTTATTTCTTATCACATGGTTTGTCAGCACCTGAAAAACGATTTGCACATTTTTTTATTGTAATTTCAGGTACAATAATTATCAACAGGGCACAAAAAAACAAACAATCATTGGTAATGTTCTGAAGGTTTGTAAGGATTATGGTATTTTGGCAGAAATCTTAATAATTAATATACCACGGAGAGTATAAAGAAATTTTTCTCATCAGTTCTTCGTATGTGTTTAAAACCTGATGGTAGGCGTGAAGCCCCTGGCTACCTGTAATATTTCCTGATCTGATATTGTCCAGAAATCGTGAAATTTCATTTTTCATAGGCAAATCCGTTACCTTCTCATGGTTTACAATCAAATTATTTTTCTGGTCTGTCTCAATGAATTTTCCTGGAAGCACTGCCTTTAATCTCATATCGGGGGATGAGTGTTCCAAAAGTTCAAAATTCAGGGCAGAGAACGAAGGATAATCAAACCTGATGTTGAGAAACGATATGCTATTCTGCTGGTTATCGATTCCGCTCACCCTGATTTTTTGCGGTACACTTTTAAAAAGCGAATGGGCAAAAAGCAAGATTTTTTTTAATTGGAATGACTTGAATTCAAATTTAGTGGTACTTTCAAAATAATTCAGGTAAGCAGGTTCCTGCCATTGGTCGGCTATCCACGAAATATAAGGGTTTTCGAGTAGGTGGTTTTTTATTTGAACAATATTCCCGGCTTCGTTTACAAGTTTTGAAAGATCGAGGCATTGCGCCGGAGTAAAGTTTGGAAAATCGTTAAATAACAAGTGTTTGTATTTTCTGATGGCATCTCTTACGAGATCAAAAGAAACCAATTCGGAATTATTGATAATAATGGCATCTGATTCGTTAATCAATACAGTTTTCACATATTCGGGCACCGATATTGGTCCTAATGACGACTGTTCGGACATGCCAACCGAAGATTTTCCGATGATCTCGAAACCATCTTCTTTCCTGATTTGCTGTATGTAAGGCTGCATGGCAGCAATATTCCCTATAAATCCTATCTTGACCATATCAGCAAAGATATATGATTTTTGTGGCGGCACTTTCTTCTTTGAAAGGAACTTATTAACCTGGAATGTTAATATCCATATCTGCAATTCATTTTTATTGATCCCTTTTTAGATTAGTTTTGCAATAAACCAAAGTAGTAATGCATATTGATTCACCTCGGCATCAGGGAATGAGGCTAAAACTTGTAGAAGCACTCAAAATTAAGGGGATACGCGATGAAAAAGTTTTAAATGCAATCGCTGCCGTGCCTCGCCATGCGTTTATGGATAGTTCGTTTGTCAATTTTGCCTACCGCGATCAGGCTTTTCCAATAGGCGCAGGGCAAACCATTTCCCAACCTTATACGGTTGCTTTTCAAACCATGCTTCTCGATGTGTTTCCATTTTGCAAGATATTGGAGGTTGGTACAGGCTCGGGTTATCAGGCGGCAGTTCTCTGCGAGCTCAAGGCAAAAGTTTACACGATCGAGCGTCAACGCGAACTGTATATTAAAGCCCAGCAATTGTTGCCCGAACTTGGGTATAATCCGGCATTTTTTCTGGGCGACGGATACAAAGGCTTGCCTACCTATGGCCCCTTCGACAGGATATTGGTTACAGCCGGAGCGCCCTATGTTCCCGAAGAATTGCTCCAACAACTGGTCGAAGGCGGTAAAATGGTTATTCCGGTAGGAGCCGGCGATCAACAGGAAATGCTTTTAATTACAAGAACAGGCAAGGATGAATTTCAGACAGAAAAACATGGAACATTTGTTTTTGTACCCATGCTGAAAGGAACGGTAAACTAACCCATACAAAACTTGTTATTCAGGTTAAAATTATTCTATGATAAAAGTCCGAAAGTTTATAGTAAATCCCTTAAGGGAAAACAGTTATCTGCTTTATGACGAAACAGGTGAGTGCCTCATTGTTGATGCAGGTTTTTTTTATCCCGAAGAGTTTGACGAAGTATCTGATTTTATCAGACATCAATCGTTGGTGCCCGTCGGCCTCGTAAATACCCATTGCCATTTCGATCATCTGATGGGTGTTGAATATTTACGGGAAAAATACCAACTGAAATTCGGCTGTCATAAGGCCGATTCATTTTTAATCGAAAGAGCGGCACAACAGGCCGAAATTTTTGGTTTTTCGATGCCCGTTGTAAATTCGCCCGACTATTTTATCGGCGAAGACGAAACGATCAGGTTCGGAAAATCAGAATTAAAAACCATTCATGTTCCGGGTCATTCGCCTGGTCATTTGGTTTTTTACTCCAAACCAGATCAGTTTATAATTGCAGGCGACGTATTGTTTTACGGGAGTATTGGCCGAACTGATTTACCGGGTGGAAATTATTCCGAATTGATCAAAAACATTACGGAAAAGCTGTTGGTATTGCCCTCTGAAACACGCGTATATTCAGGTCATGGGCCCGAAACGTCGATAGGTTTTGAAAAAGCACAGAATCCGTTCCTGAATTGAGAAAGATTTTTACCTCGTTAAAAATCATATTTTTTAACTTAAAACTCTTGTATTATTGCCACAATTAAATTCATTAAAAACAGGATATGCTCATTGATAAATTTGTAAACCGGCATATTGGTCCACGCGACCATGAAATAGGGACCATGCTTTCGAAAATCGGGGTATCATCGCTCGATGAACTGATCGGTCAGATTGTTCCGGAAAACATCAGGTTAAAGCAGCCACTGAAAATAAGCGATGGCATAAGCGAACGAAAGTATTACCGGAAAATACTCGAACTTGCTTCAAAGAACAAAGTGTTTAACACATATATTGGCATGGGTTATTACGATACCATAACCCCTGCCGTCATACTTCGTAATGTATTGGAAAACCCGGCCTGGTACACCTCATATACACCTTATCAGGCAGAGATATCGCAAGGCCGGCTCGAAGCGTTGTTAAATTTCCAGACCATGGTATGTGAGCTTACAGCCATGGAAATAGCCAACGCCTCGCTCCTCGACGAAGCCACAGCAGCGGCCGAAGCTATGTCGATGATGTTTGCCGCACGCTCGCGACAAATGGTTAAGGCAGGTGTAAATCGTTTACTGGTCTATGAAAAAATCTGGCCTCAAACCCTCGATGTCCTTATGACGCGTGCTGAACCGCTTGGGATAAACCTCACCGTTGAACCCTACAGTGCGTTTGAATTAAGCGACGATGTTTTTGGTGTAATGGTGCAATATCCCAATTCGGATGGCGAAATACCCGATTATTCGGCTTTAACCGATACGGCGCATCAGAAAGAGATCAGGGTGGCTGTTGCGGCCGACCTGCTTTCGCTTGCATTACTCGTTCCGCCGGGCGAATGGGGCGCCGATATCGTGTTTGGAAGCAGTCAGCGTTTTGGGGTACCCATGGGGTACGGTGGCCCTCATGCCGCATTTTTTGCTGCAAAAGATGAGTTTAAACGGATTATGCCCGGAAGGATAATTGGTGTTACCAAAGATGCGCATGGTAACAGGGCGCTCAGGATGGCCCTTCAGACAAGGGAGCAACATATTAAACGCGAAAAGGCAACATCGAATATCTGCACCGCTCAGGCATTACTGGCAAACATGGCAAGTTTTTACGCTGTATATCACGGACCAGAAGGGATAAACCTTATTGCACGTCGTATTCACTACATCGCTGGCCTTATTGCCGAAGAGGTGTGCAAACTGGGATATCGCCAGTTGAATAAGAATTATTTTGATACCATACGGATAGCCTTGCCCCCGCATGTTAAACGCGAAGATATTGAGTGGCTTTCGGTCGATCTGGAAATGAATTTCCGCTATTTCCCGAATGGTGAGGTGGGTATCAGCATCGACGAAACCACAAATATGGAAGATATAAACTGGATAATTGAAGTATTTGCAAAGGCCGCCAATAAACCACAGGTTTTTGTGACCGAAGTTCCTGAAATTTGCCGGATAGATAAAAAATATCACCGTACATCGCCATATCTGCAGCAGGAAGTTTTCAATAAATACCGCTCCGAAACAGAAATGGTCAGGTACATTAAATCGCTCGAGCTGAAGGATATTTCGCTTACCCATTCCATGATTTCGCTGGGTTCGTGTACCATGAAGCTGAATGCAGCCACCGAAATGTTACCACTGAGTTGGATCGAATTTAATGGTATCCACCCGTTTGTCCCGAAAAATCAGGCCATGGGCTATCATCTCATGATGGAGGAACTGCGTCGCGACCTGGCCGAAATTACCGGAATGGCCGATGTGAGCCTGATGCCCAATTCGGGTGCGTCGGGCGAATACACCGGCTTGATGGTAATCAGGGCATACCACAAAAGCCGTGGAGAGCAACACCGGAATGTAGTGCTTATCCCTTCGTCGGCACATGGCACCAATCCGGCAAGTGCGGTTATGGCAGGTATGGAGGTTGTGGTGGTTTCGTGCGACGAAAGGGGTAATATCGATATGGACGACCTTCGCAAAAAAGCTCTGCAATATAAAGACGTATTGTCCGCATTTATGGTAACATATCCCTCGACCCATGGGGTTTTCGAATCGGCTATTGTCGAAATGTGCGAAATAATCCATCAATTTGGTGGTCAGGTATATATGGATGGTGCCAACATGAATGCGCAGGTAGGGTTAACTAATCCCGGCATCATTGGGGCCGATGTTTGCCACCTGAACCTGCATAAAACCTTTGCAATTCCGCATGGTGGTGGTGGGCCGGGGGTTGGCCCTATTGCCGTAGCAAATCACCTGGTTGAGTTCCTTCCATCACATCCGATTATGAACAACGGGCACGTTGGTATAAATGCAGTGGCTGCTGCACCCTGGGGTAGCGCTTCAATACTGCCCATAACCTATGGCTATATTAAAATGATGGGCGGCGATGGTTTAAAGAAAGCTACCGAAATAGCCATCCTCAATGCCAATTATATTGCTTCGGCGCTTAAAGATAATTATGGTATTTTATATACGGGCGAAACAGGACGGGTTGCCCATGAGCTGATACTTGAATGCCGCCACCTGAAAACATCGAGTGGAATAACCGAAACTGATATTGCCAAAAGGCTTATGGATTATGGTTTCCATGCCCCCACCTTATCTTTCCCGGTTGCAGGTACATTAATGATTGAACCTACCGAAAGCGAATCGCTCCAGGAACTCGACCGCTTCATCGAGGCCCTGAACCAGATTTACCTTGAAATAAAAGAAGTTGAAACCGGTGTTGCCGACAAGGAAGACAATGTACTAAAGAATGCACCACACACTGCATTCGTAATTGGTTCTGATGAATGGGCTCATTCCTATTCGAGGCAAAAGGCTGCCTGGCCGCTCGATTGGATTAAAAACAACAAATACTGGGTGCCGGTAGGCAGGGTCGATAATGCCTGGGGCGACCGTAACCTGATTTGTACCTGCGGTTCACCCGAAGAATATGAATTGTTTAAGGCATGATTGGTTTTCCAAATGCCAAGATCAATCTCGGACTGAATGTGATCGAACGCAGGGCCGATGGATACCACAATCTGAAAACCGTATTTTATCCGGTAACACTTTCGGATATACTCGAAATATTACCGGGTAAAAGTTTCCATTTTGAAGTTTCCGGTCTGGCCCTGGAAGGCGATCCGGAAAATAACCTGGTGGTCAGGGCATACCACTTGTTGAACACAGCATTTAATCTTCCACCGGTAAACATTTTTCTCCATAAAGTAATTCCCTTCGGGGCGGGGTTAGGTGGTGGCTCATCGGATGCGGCCCATACGCTTAAACTTCTGAATGAAATGTTTGAGCTCAACCTAAGTAATATACACTTGAAGGAATATGCCGCAAAGCTTGGTGCCGATTGCCCTTTCTTTATTGAAAACCA
>CAZMDP010000099.1:0-6807 GCA_964565015.1 uncultured Prolixibacteraceae bacterium
ATTTTTCCTGCTTTTTTGGTTCTTTGTAAACAGAGGAAGGAAAAATTCATTTTATTTACCCCTGCTTCTGACCAAATCAATATCAGTTTCGACCATGGAAAAAACCAAATCGGGCCAAAACAGTGGCATTAACTCCCTGAAATATAATAATGCTGACCTGATTAAAAGAATTTTCGGTATGGGGGGCGGCCTGCTTATTTTCGTCGTGATGGTGATAAGCTCTTCACCCGAAGGATTGAGCCGCGAGGGTTGGCACACCGCTGCCATTGCAGTATTGATGGCCGTATGGTGGGCCACCGAAGTAATCCCTATCCCTGTCACTGCCCTGTTGCCTCTGGTTCTTTTTCCGGTTTTCAACATTTCGGGTATAGCAGCCGCCGCAACGCCCTATGCCAATCCCATGATCTTTCTGTTTATGGGCGGCTTTATACTGGCCATCGGGATGCTCGAATGGAACCTGCACCGACGTATTGCCCTGAATATTATTGCAGTTATAGGGTCGAAGCCACGGAGCATCATACTTGGGTTTATCATTGCCACCGCTTTTATAAGCATGTGGGTGAGCAATGCCGCAGCCACCATGATGATGCTACCCATAGCCCTTTCAGTAATCGACCTGACAAAGAGCCGCGAAAACAGCGTGGGCGATAACCGGCAATACACCTTTTTCGCTGTTTCGCTGATGCTGGCAGTAGCCTATGCCGCTAATGTGGGCGGACTGGGAACGGTTATCGGCACCCCAACCAATGCACTGATGATCGGTTTTGTTGCCGAATCGTACAATGTGGAAATTTCGTTTATGGAATGGATGCTGATTGGGATGCCCATTGTGGTTTTAGGATTGCCCCTGATATTCTATTCGCTTACCTACATTACATTTCCGGTTAAGTTTAAAACCCTACCGGGAGGCCGCGAATTTATACACAGTGAGTTGAAAAAACTCGGCGGTTTCAGCAGGGGCGAAACTTGGGTAGCCATTATTTTCGGGTTTACCGCCTTGTTATGGATGTTCAGGCCTCTTCTTGAGAAATGGCTGCCCGCCATTTCGGATGCAACAATTGCCATTTTCGGGGCTGTTTTGTTGTTTCTGGTACCGCTCAATTTCAGGGAAGGTAAATTTATCCTTTCGTGGAAAGCTGCTTCCAAATTACCCTGGGACATCCTGATATTATTTGGCGGTGGGCTATCGCTGGCTGGGGCTATCCAGAAAACCGGGCTGGCCGAATGGATGGGCGGATACTTTTCGGCACTCGGGTTTTTGCCTTTTGTAATGGTAATATTTATTGTAACGGCCGTAGTAATGTTTTTTACCAACCTGGCCAGCAATTCGGCCACTGCGGCAGCTTTCCTTCCGGTAATGGGGGCGGTAGCCGTTGGCATGGGCGAAGATCCGCTTCAACTGGCCATTCCGGTGGCAACTGCGGCAAGTTGTGTGTTTATGCTACCGGTTGGTACACCTCCCAATGCCATTGTATATGGAAGCGGTGTGTTTTCCATCCCACAGATGGTAAAGGCGGGCTTGTGGCTCAACTTGTTGTTTACCCTGCTGCTAACCCTGCTTACCCGGTATCTATTTGTCTGGTTTTTTGCAACATAAAACCAGCTCCGATCAGGCCAATTTCCATACTATCCTTTTGAAAACAAACAATTTGAATCGTATGATAATTAAACACGATATAGAAAACGACATTCTGAATGTACCGTTGTCGAGATCCTTATCCGAATCGTGCCCATTTCATTCTAAGCCATCCTGAAAACTCAAAGCGCTGTTATGAAGTCATTTACCCTCCTTCCTTTTATATCTTAATCAGGGATTATCCCTGAATTTCCAAAAAAAAGGAATTATTTTGGGCTATTTTCAGGATATTTTTGCAGTTGAACCCATAGGGCATGATGCGCCCTGAAAATTAAGCAGCATTATTTGCAAATACCTCGTCAAGTATATCGGGGAACTGATTATGAAATTTTGTGTGGCACCATCGCTTCAACTCATTCAGTTCTCCGGGTTTCATCCAACCGATACATTTTATAAGTTCTTTCCTGAAAAGGGCTTTACTGAAACTCACGCGGGGGAGAATGGTCTTTGCGTATTCTATCATGGCTAAGTGGTTTTAAATCGTTACTAATATAACCCCATTTTTTCTTTAAAAGTATGTTGAATAACACACCTTAACATTGTTTAACGAATTCATACGTTTTTGTCCTTTTTGGGAATAATTGCTACTTTTGGGAAAACATTTGATATGGAATTATTTACCAAAGACGACAAGCTAGCCAATGTGGTAAGCAATAATTATCACCTGTTGCCCGTGCTTAACCGGTTTGGGATTAGATTGGGTTTTGGCGACTCCACTATCGAAGAAATATGTCTGTCGAAAAATATCGAGGTTGCTTTTTTTCTCGACATTATCAATGCTTTTCATAATCCCGGTTATTTTCCGCAAGCCGAATTTCTAACCTTCTCCCCTTCATTAATAGTCGATTATCTGAAGCAAACCCATAATTATTACCTCACATGGGTTATGCCCAAAATGGAAAACCTTCTTGAACACTTAATACAATCGGGCAGCAGCAATAAGGATAACCTCGGATTGATCAGGATATTTTTCAGAAAATATAAATCTGAACTCATAAATCACATTATGGACGAAGAAGAATCGGTTTTCCCTTATGTATTGCGCATTGCTGAAGCTTATGAAAAGGGTAGCCCGATTTCGGAGGAAGATATTAAACGGTCGATAGAAGCATACGAAAAAGAACACACCGATGTGGATGCCAAACTGAATGACCTGAAAAACCTGGTAATCAAATTTTTGGTAGCAGAATATGACGATAACCTTTGTAACGATTTCCTGATAACCTTGTTCCGTTTTGAGCGGGACCTTATTGACCACGCTCGGATTGAGGACAAAATATTGGTCCCGATGGTTGTCAGGTTGGAAAATATTGTGAAAAATGGAAAGTAAGATTGCCGTAGTTCACCGCTCCGAAATAGTCAGAAAGGGTTTGGCTTCGGTATTGAATTCTATCTGGAAAAAAGATATTATCCAAAATGCTGATGCAAATATTTTATCAGAAAATGATTACTGTTTGAAATGCAGGTTACTGGTTTTTATCGAAGCATCGCAGCTTAACCTGATCGCGCAACCATCGCCCAACCTTACTTTTGTAGCAGTATTCGATTCGGACAAACATATCGAACATATTCCCCATTCCGAAAGATGTATCAGCTTGATGGCCGATTTCAGTGAAATTGAAAGTATAGTGGATAAATTTAAGTATGGTGCGCCGAAAGTTGATACAAACGAAAATGAACTTACCCAGCGCGAAAAAGAAATACTGAAGCAGGTTGCCATGGGATATTCAAACAAAGAAATTGCCGACAGCCTTTTTATCAGCATCCATACCGTAATTACCCACAGGAAAAACATAACCGGCAAGTTAGGCATCAAATCAATATCGGGGTTAACGGTTTACGCCATCATCAACCGCCTGATCGATCCCGAAATGATCGATCCCGAAAAACTTATCTGAAACCCATATTACCATTCGGTTAAAAACCTGTTACCAATTGGTAATTAAGAGTATGAAAAGGGTTAATTTTGCGGCAATTTTCAAAAACAAAAAATATGGCAGAAACTATCAACAAACTTTTCGCTGAATTTCCGCCCGTTACGACCCAGGAATGGGAAGAAAAAATTGTGGCCGACCTGAAGGGAAAAGATTATGAAAAAGCCCTGGTTTGGCGCACCAACGAAGGTATTTCAGTAAAACCTTACTACCGTGCCGAAAACCTCGAAGGGCTTGAATTCCTGAATAATGCCCCCGGGCAGTTTCCTTTTGTGAGGGGTAACAAACCAACCAACCAATGGCTTATCCGCCAGGATATTGTGGTAACCGACCTTGAAGCTGCAAACAAGAAAGCCCTTGAAATTTTAGGAAAGGGTGTTAATTCAATTGGGTTTATCATTAAAAACAACACATCGTTAAACCCGGGCGACCTTGAAGTCCTGCTTAAGGATATCTGTCTCGAAGCTGCCGAAATTAACCTGATTTGCGAATGTAAAAACTGTGATCAGGCAGGGTTATTCGGCCAGTTCGTAAATAATGGGCCGTGGGATAACCAAAATGTGGTCGCATCGGTCGAAAACGATCCGCTCGGACAATATCTTTTAAATGGGAAATTTGATGTATGCTGCGATGGCACTGCATTTTCGCACCTGAAAGAACAAATCGAAAAAACCGTAGGGTTACCCCGGCTGCGAACAATTGCTGTAAATGGTAAGATCTATGGCAATAGCGGAGCTTCCGTTGTTCAGGAACTTGCCTTTTCGCTCGCTCAGGGGGCCGAATATCTGGTTCGGTTAACCGAAATGGGACTTCCGGTCGATCAGGTTGCCTCAAAATTGAAGTTCAACCTGAGCATCGGCAACAACTATTTCATGGAAATTGCAAAACTTCGTGCCGGAAGGTTGTTGTGGTCACAGATTGTCAAGGCATTTGGCCCCGAAAAAGATTGCAGCGCCCGTATGGTTGTGCATGCAGAAACAACCAGGTTTAATAAATCTGTTTACGATGCTTATACAAACCTATTGCGCACACAAACCGAAGCCATGTCGGCAGCACTGGGTGGGGCACATTCTATAACCGTGCTTCCGTTCGATGCCATATACCAGGATCCTTCTTCATTTTCGGAAAGGATTGCACGCAACCAGCAGATATTGCTGAAAGAAGAGTCAAACATCGACAAAGTTGTTGATCCGGCCGGTGGTGCCTATTATATCGAAAACCTGACAGCATCAATAGCCGATCAAACCTGGAAACTTTTCCTCGAAATACAGGATAAAGGAGGTTTCCTTGCCGCTGTGAAAGAGGGTTTTATTCAAAAGCAAGTAAAAGAAATGGCCAACCGGCGCGATATGAATATTGCCTTGCGGCGCGAAAACCTACTGGGCGTAAACCAGTTCCCCAACTTTGGGGAAGTTATTACTTCCGAACTTCCCTCTTCGGTTTTCGAACCAAACGATTCGACCGTTGAGGGTGCCGAAATTGAAACCCTGAAACCATACCGGGGAGCCGCTGCCTTTGAAGCACTGAGGTATAAAACCGATAAGTTTGCTGCAACAAATGGCCGTCCGCTTGCATTTATGCTCACCATGGGCAACCTGGCTATGCGAAAGGCACGCGCCCAGTTTGCCTGTAATTTCTTTGCGGTTGCCGGTTTCGAAGTAATGGACAACAACGGCTTTAAATCGGCAGACGAAGGTTTGGCTGCCGCACGTGCCGCTAAAGCTAAAATTGTGGTGATTTGCAGTTCGGATGATGAATATGCGGAGATTGTTCCTGAAGTTGCTTCAAAATTGAATGGTGAAATACTTGTAGTTGCCGGAAACCCCGCTTGCCGTCCCGACCTGGAAGCAGCCGGTATTACGAATTTCATTCATGTACGGTCGAATTTATTGGATGAATTACGGAATTACCAAAAAATGTTGAATATATAAAAGATGCAAGACAGCGAGTATCATGTATCAAGACTAACAGAATCAAGTGCGTTCATAAAATCGACGATCAATATGTTTTGAGACCTTTAATCCTGATACTTTAAGTCCAGTATTCAATTAAAAGAAATAATGCATGAAACCAGATTTTAAAAACATAAACATCAGGGAAGCAGCAGAAAAAACCTATGGGCAAACTGCTGCCGGCAATGCCTGGATGACCCCGGAACTTATACCGGTTAAGCCGGTTTATACCAAAGAGGACCTCGAAGGAATGGAGCACCTCGGTTATGCTGCCGGTGTGGTACCCTTCCTCAGGGGGCCCTATTCTACCATGTATGTTATGCAGCCATGGACCATCAGGCAGTATGCCGGGTTCTCTACTGCCGAAGAATCGAATGCATTTTACCGCCGTAACCTTGCGGCAGGCCAGAAAGGCCTTTCGGTGGCATTCGACCTGGCTACGCACCGTGGCTACGACTCAGACCATCCGCGCGTGGTGGGCGATGTGGGCAAAGCCGGTGTGGCCATCGACAGTATCCTCGATATGAAAATACTATTCGACCAGATCCCGCTCGATAAAATGTCGGTGTCGATGACCATGAACGGAGCAGTTTTGCCAATTATGGCTTTTTATATTGTAACCGGGCTTGAGCAGGGCGCCACGCTCGAACAACTTTCGGGGACCATCCAGAACGACATCCTTAAGGAGTTCATGGTAAGGAATACCTACATATACCCGCCCGAGTTCTCCATGAAAATTATTGCCGATATTTTCGAGTTCACTTCGAAGTATATGCCTAGATTCAATTCCATTTCCATTTCGGGCTACCACATGCAGGAAGCCGGAGCTACTGCCGACATTGAAATGGCATATACGTTGGCCGACGGACTTGAATACCTTCGGACCGGTATCAAGGCGGGATTGGACATTGATTCATTTGCACCGCGTCTCTCATTTTTCTGGGCTGTGGGCATGAACCATTTTATGGAAATTGCCAAAATGCGTGCTGCACGAATGATCTGGGCCAAGCTGGTGAAACAGTTTAACCCCAAAAACCCCAAATCGATGGCATTGCGCACACATTCGCAAACTTCGGGATGGTCGCTTACCGAACAGGATCCGTTCAACAATGTGGGCCGTACCACAATCGAAGCTTTGGCGGCTGCACTGGGCCATACCCAGAGCCTGCACACCAATGCCCTCGACGAAGCCATAGCCCTGCCAACCGATTTTTCGGCACGTATTGCCCGGCGGAAAAATTTGAATTGATTATGTATTCCTGCCGTCCCTATGTCAAAACCGCTG
>CAZMDP010000100.1:0-6805 GCA_964565015.1 uncultured Prolixibacteraceae bacterium
TCATCGTCCTCATCCTGATCAGGATCGATTTCTTCAATAAAATAGTAATTGCCTACGCCTACTGTGTTATGCAAATGGTTTAATATGCGGGTACCTTCAACTTTGTTGTGATGACCGAATACCACCGCCGGTTTTCCCTCCATCCCACATTCTATTTCCATTAATTCAATATCGTCGGTATCCTCCTCGAGCATGTATTGGGTAACTTTGGTGAATTCCCTGCAAGGATCAAGTCCAAACTCTTCGGCAAACTCATTTGCCGCGTGAATAACATTGTGGACCAGGCTATAATTGGTTTTTATCATTTGAAGGCCATCATTCATCTCATCCAAAATATCCCGAAATCTTTTTTCAATTTCGTTAAACCGGTAATATGATTCTTTTACGCCCATACAGAGCAAGTCCACAAGGTAGAATGCGGCTGTAATATTGCCGTTCGAATGTTTACGCGAAATTACGATGGTTGCCATTTTTTCTTTATCCCATTCGTCGCTGATGTAACATTCGAAAATCGGCAGCGACCTTGCCCTCTGCCTTATATAGGCTTCAGGGCTTAGGCTGGCAGTAGGTTTTGCTTTATTCTTTTTAGACATATTGATGTTTTTCTGTTGATGGATAAAAATAGGTATATCCTTTATAACACCAAATAGTTAAAACATGATTTTTCCACTTGACAACTGTAAATATTATTTTAAGCCATTGTAAAGTTTAAACTGAAATAATAGGGTAAATAACTGTCGAAGAATGAATAATTTGGATAAGAATACGACCTGAAAATGGGGTAATCGAAAAAATAAAATTACTTTTTACTCTTACAAAAAATTAACATTCAAAATAAAAAACTTTATAAAAAAATTTAAAAAATATTTGGAATTGTGAAAAAATGTATTGTATCTTCGTAGAACTTTTTAATCCAAAAGGATGATACTTGTAAGCGATAAAAGTGGTTTAAAGATGTCGGTAAACGAACTGAAGCAATACCGATATAAGAAAAGCATACTGAGGCTGCTTTACCATTCCGAACCTGTATCGGCACCCGATCTGAGCAAAAAAATCGGGATAAGCCTGCCTACCGTTCTCATGTTGCTCAACGACCTGATCTCATCGGGGCTGGTTACTGTAATGGGAACAGGTGCTTCAACCGGAGG
Source organism: uncultured Prolixibacteraceae bacterium (assembly GCA_964565015.1). GTDB lineage: Bacteria > Bacteroidota > Bacteroidia > Bacteroidales > Prolixibacteraceae > UBA1413. Next base: position 1,149 of record CAZMDP010000100.1, read on the forward strand.
GCGCAAACCCGCGTTGTATGGCTTATCTGACGAATCGCTCTTTGTTATTGCCTGCGATATGGGGCGATATAGCGCAAAAATGAGCATATTCAACAGCCACAATCAAAGGGTTACCCCGTTGAAATATATTGATACGCATATTGACGATGTTGAACTTGTCCCCAAATTATACAAAACAGCCAAGGATCTGATCACTGTTTACAATATCCCGCAGGATAAAATTTTCGGTTTGGGAGTTGACATGCCTGGGCTTGTCGATTCGCGTCAGGGTATTAACTACACCATAAAAAACCCCGATTTTCAGGAAGTTAGGAAACACCTCGAAGCCGAATTCAAGACTTTTGTTTATATCGATAACGATGCCCGAATGCAGGCATACGGCGAATATATTTTCGGAAAAGCTAAAAACCGCCGAAATGCAATTGTAGTGAACTGGAGCTGGGGTGTTGGTCTGGGCATGATCCTCAACGGCGAATTATATGGCGGAACAACCGGATTTGCCGGCGAATTGTCGCACATACAAATGGCCGAAGAAGGTGATCTGTGTATCTGCGGGAAACGTGGATGTCTTGAAACGGTTGCGTCGGCCAATACCATTCTGAAACTTGCCCGGCAGGGAATTTCTGAAGGCAGGGTATCGCAGCTGACTGAACAGTTCAGGAACAATCCGGGTGATATGACACCGGAGCATGTAATTGGTGCAGCCCGTTCGGGCGATGAATTCTCCATTTCAATTCTGAACAAGATAGGGTTATCACTTGGTAAAGGCCTTTCGGTGCTTATCCAGTTGATGAACCCCGAAATAATTGTTCTAGGTGGCCCTATTTCAAAGGCCAACCAATATGTACTGACACCTATACAGCAGGCTTTGAACAAGTTTTGCCTCGAAAAAATAGTTTCGAACACCACCATAGTAACTTCCGAAATTGACGAGCATTCGGGGTTATTGGGTAGCGCAGCTATGGTTTACCAGCATTTGTTCAGCGACCGGACTGTAAAGAAATAAATCATTTTTTATTGAAATTTCATTTCTAATCAATCATTAATTTTAAAAATCTATGCGAAAGGTTTTAGTTATTCTGACTATGTGCCTGGCGTTTACAGTAAGCGCTATGGCACAGATTACCGTGACAGGCAGGGTTATTGGCGAAGATGGATTGGGCATTCCAGGTGCTTCGGTACTGGAGAAGGGCACCACCAACGGAACCGTAACCAACCTTGATGGTAACTACTCGTTAAGGGTAGGAAACAATGCCACGCTGGTATTTTCGTTTATGGGTTACACCACTCAGGAAATACCGGTGCAGGGCAGGACAAGCATCAATGTTACACTTTTGGCATCAACACTCACCGTTGATGAAGTGGTAGTAACTGCTATGGGTATTTCGAGGGAAAGAAAAGCCCTTGGTTACGCAATGAGTACCATTCAATCGACTGAACTTACCAAAGTCAGCCCGACCAACTTCGGTTCTGCACTTTATGGTAAAGCTCCGGGTTTGAGAATTCAAACCGCTCCGGGTGGAGCAACCAGTGCTGTGAACATTAACATTCGCGGTGTAAACTCAATTACCGGCCGCAGCCAGCCGTTGATTGTGGTCAACGGTATGCCTATCAGAGATGGTGAAGTAAGAAACAACGACTACTGGAACGATCAGCGAATCCGTGGTAATGGATTGCTTGATATTAACCCTGAAGATATCGAAAGTATTTCTATATTGAAAGGCGCTTCAGCAGCAGCGCTTTACGGTTCTGAAGCTGTAAACGGTGTTGTTCTGATCACCACAAAAAGCGGTAAAGGGGTTAAAGGTTTCAAGGTTGATGTTAATACATCGTATGCGGTTGACAATGTTGCTTATATGCCACGTTTTCAGAATGTTAGGGGTACCGGTTATCCAAATACTTTTGCTAATGTTGGACAGGACGACGAGGGTTGGCTATACTATGATTCGAATGGGGATGGACAACCTGATGTTAGGATGGTAGTATATACAAACGTAAACTATGGGCCAAAATTCGATGGTAAACCCACAATTGGTTGGGATGGGGTAATAAGGCCTTATGAAGCTCAAAAAAAGAATTATGCAGCTTTATACCAACAAGCTGTAACAGCTGCTACAACTGTTGCGTTATCAATTGGCGGCGAAAATTCGAACAGCAGGATTTCACTTACCCGTCAGGATAATGAAGGTGTCAGCCTTTTCTCAAAGAACGAAAGGAATATTGCAAACATTAATTCCTCGTTCTATTTAGGGAAAAAATATACTGTTGATGTTGTGGTAAACTACATTAATCAGTACACCAAGAACCGTCCCTTCTCGACCGACCGCATGATAAACAACTTTGGCGGTATGATGCCAAGGTTTGATAATGCCGAATGGTATCTCAGAAAATATCAGACAAGTCTGGGTTATAAATATGTTACAGGTACCAATCAGAGTTTAACACCCAATGAAAACATCAGGGTAAACGGTTTACGTACCGATATTGCCGATTATGTGTGGTCACTACACAAAAGGCAATCGGAAGAATTCAGCAACCGTTTGATCGCAAACCTGACCAATACCTGGCAGATATTCGACGACCTCAAATTGAGAGGACGTGTGGCAACTGACGTTACAACTGAAAGAACCGAAGAATTTGAACACAATACCGTGCCGCTTGCATTTGGTAACTCGGGATGGTTCTCCATGGGGTCGATGAACAGTAGCATTCTTTATGGCGACTTATTGTTGACCTATAACAAAAAGATTACCTCCGATCTGGAGCTTTCGGCAACAGCAGGTTATACCGCACAGAAAGATGTGGTTTCAAGGTTAGGGCGTTCGACCAATGGTGGTTTAAGTACCGAGAATCTGTTTGATATTGCGGCATCTATCAATACTCCAAACAGCAGTTCTTCACGTCAGTATCTTGTAAAAGATGCAATTCTGGGTACCGTTAACCTGAATTATCTTACCTATTTATTTGCAGAAGCAACCGTCAGAAGGGACCGTACATCAACCATGCATCCAAATAATAATGCTTTTGTTTATCCTTCGGTTAACACCAGCTTTATTTTCAGTGATGCATTTACCATGCCCCATTTTATAAATTTCGGAAAATTCAGGGCATCATGGGGTATTGTTGGTAACTATCCCGATATTTATCTGGCAAATATTGCATATAATCAGAATACACTTGGGGTTCAGTCTGTAGGTGGCCGTCCGGTGCTATACACAACTTTGCCCATGTCGTTTGGAAACGATGGAATAAAACCTGAAGAAAAACATGAAGTGGAATTCGGTCTCGAAATGAGGTTTCTGAACCACAGGTTAGGTTTTGATATTGCATATTATAACGGACAGGTTCGCGACCAGATACTTCCTTTGACACTTCCGGCAAGTAGCGGTGCAACTTCAGTTTTGACCAATATTGGTACACTCAGAAACAAAGGTATTGAAATTGCTTTGAACGCAACACCGGTTCAAACGGCAGTATTTAAGTGGAATACCATACTGAACGTTTCGAATAATACCAACATTATTGAAAAACTTACAGATGGTGCCGATGAACTATTACATGCTGATTATGACGGTAGTGCCGCACAGCTTCGCTCTGTTGTTGGACAGCCTATGGGCGATATTTATGCTCGTCCGGTAATTCAGGTAAATGGACAGCCACTGGTTGATACCAATGGATTGTACAGGGTAGATCCAAACAATTGGATTAAAGTGGGTAATGCCATGCCTAAAGCAATTGGTGGTTTTATTAATAGTTTTACTTATAAGAACATCTCATTGGATGCAGTCCTCGATTTCCGATATGGTGGTCATGTAATGCCAACCGGTATCAATTGGATGATCAGCCGCGGTTTGACCGAAGAAAGCCTTCAGTGGATGGATAAAGAACATGGTGGTCTGAGTTACTATATTTCGGATGGCAAAAGAATACGTACAGATGCTGCTTCCGGGCCTAACGGTGAAAAAGTATATCACGATGGGTTGATCCTTCCCGGTGTCAAATTAGACGGTACCCCGAATGATTATATAGCTACCAATATGGATTATTGGCTTCGGAATTACGGATGGGGTGGGCCGCAGTACAGCCCTTGGACCCGTTACGAACTGTTTGTTGAGGAAAATAACTATGTGAAAATGAGAGAGATTGCATTGAGCTACAATTTGCCAAAAACATTCGTTAGCAAAATTGGTATGAACAATGTCCAGGTTTCTGCTTTCGGAAGAAATCTCTTCTTTGTTTACAGAACGCTTAAGCATATGGATCCCGAACAGCTTACTGCCGGTTCAAGGTGGTTCCAGCAGATCAACAATGCCGGTACCAACCCTGCAACCCGTACATTTGGTGCATCTCTTAGGTTCAGTTTCTAATCAGGTTATTTAAAACTATTAAAAATGGTAAAAATGAAGAAAATAATATTGATATTGGTATCGACGATGTTGATAGTATCTGCATGTAAGGAATCTGATTTTGAGAATGCATACACAGATCCGTCGAAAATTTCGGTTACTACCGTTGAAAAGCAGTTTACTGGCTTTTTACAGGCTAATGTAACCTGGGTAGTGCCTGATTACTGGGATTATTTTGTTGTCAGGCGTATTACTTCCAACCGTTATACTCAGGCTGTTGGCTGGGTTAACGTCAATGCTCAGTATCGTCCAGGTGCTGCCGCTATTCAGGACCGCTGGAACAATTATTATGGTTTTCTGTCGCAATACCGAGAACTTGAAAATGTTTACAACAAGTTGTCGGCCGAAGAGCAAGCCCTGAAAAGGATATATATGATTGCCGCAAAGATTTACTTTTACGACCATACTCAGCGGGTTGTTGACCTTCATGGTGATATCCCATGGTCGAAAGCAGGTATGATGAGTGCTAACGGGGGAAATTATAATATCTCTTATCCTGAATATGATTCAGCAGAATCAATTTACACCAAAATGCTCGATGACCTGAAAGCATTGTCGGCTGAACTGAGTACAATAACAGTAACTCCGGGTATCCAGGTTGGTTTTAATACCCAGGATATAGTGAATAAAGGTAATCTCGATAAATGGAAGCGTTATTGCAACTCTTTAAGGCTCAGAATGCTTACCCGTGTGTCGGGTGTGTCTGCATTCCAATCGAGGGTCGCATCCGAAAGGGCTGAAATTTTGGCCAATCCTTCCAATTACGTATCCGACAATAGCTTCAATATTCAGATCAATGTACATGATCTGAATTCACCTATCCATTCCAAAAATTTCAGGACAGGTCTCGAAGACTGGAACGGCAATCTGGCTGGGAAGGTTATGATCGATCATATGGTACAGAATAATGATCCACGCCTTAGGGTTATGTTCGAGCCTGGCCAGAATGCAAACGGTGTTTATCAGGGCCTTGATCCATTAGCACTTGCATCCGCACAGGAAGCTGCGATCCAGGCTGGTACTGTTTCTCTCTACAACCGTTCAACTTTTAGCAGGAACCAATATTTTCCGGGAGTATTGATGAATGCTGCTGAAGCCAATTTTATTGCTGCCGAAGCTTTCCTGACCGCCGGAAACGATGCTGCTGCAAAAGCTGCATACGAGAAAGGTGTTGAAAGTTCGATTAAATTTTATCATCAGGTAAGAACCATCAGCAACGATAACACTGTACCTGCGCCCACCCCAGCAACC
>CAZMDP010000101.1:0-6801 GCA_964565015.1 uncultured Prolixibacteraceae bacterium
CCGCCTGCGCCGATGGTACTGCTACGGTGGGAGAGTAGGACGTCGCCTCCTTATTTAAACCCTGGTTCTTATCGAGCCAGGGTTTCTTGTTTTTATCAAATCAATACTCGTTTTTATAAACACCATATAATTATTCGTATCCCTGTTCGTTAATTTTCTGGACTATTTCCGGAGTATATGAATCAATCCTATGATAAAATAAATTCAATCAGAGAAAAGCTGTTTTTCTTTTCACTTATTGCCCTGGTCGCTGTTTTCCCATTTTCTGAGGCACTGGTAAGTATTTTTTCAGGTTTTATTCTCTTACAGGCTTTAGTTTTCAGATCGTGGTTGCACCCCGGCTCTAAAAATGGTTCTATGTTTACCTTGCTGATCATTACCTCTATCTTTCTGGTCTATATATTGGGAACCTTTTTTACCCTTGATTTCAGATTCGCATTATATGAATTGAAAAAAGTAATCTTCTGGGTAGTTATCCCAGTTGCTTTTTATATTTCACCACGTCTGTCGGATAAAAAAATACATCAGGTTTTTTTTATATTTATTTTATCTGTTTTCGTTTCGAGCTTAATTTATACCTTTAAATATCTGATAGATAAAAATTCCATTACTGATTTTCGCACAATTGGATATATCTCACACATCAGGTTTTCATTTCAGGTTATATTATCGCTTATTCTATTGATTTATTATTTTATCGAATCGGAGAACGTACAGACAATTTTATCGAAAGTTGTGATTTCTATATTGTTTCTGTGGTTTATAAGTTTTCTGTTTTTACTTCAATCGCTAATCGGAATAGTGGCATTTTTTGGAACAGCTATTATTATCTCAATATACTTTATGTATAAATTCACCCGGAGAAAGTATAAAATTCTCTTTTCTATTTTACTTGTCGTATTCATTGCTATCCCTTCTTACTTTATGTTGAAAGTTTTACGTGATTTCTATTCCTACAAACAAATCGACCCTTCCGAAGTCGAATACAGAACCATGTCGGGTAATGCCTATGAGTTTGATTTCGAAAATGATACACGTGAAAACGGCAATCTCGTCTATGTATATATATGCCATGATGAATTAAGAAAAGAGTGGAATAAACGAAGCAAAATAAAATACGACGAAGAAATTAATGGCTACCAGCTTAGTAATACACTGATACGCTACCTTGCCAGTATGGGTCTCAGAAAGGACAGTGTGGCTATTTCGAAGCTTACTGATAAAGATATAGAACTAATTGAAAACGGTGTTACCAATTATAAATTCAGGAACAGATTTTTCTCTATTTACCCGCGGGTTTATCAAACCATCTGGGAGATTAACAATTATCTGCAATCGGGCGATCCGAACAATAAATCGCTGGCACAACGTATTGAGTATCTGAAAGCTTCAGTTATTTTAATCGGCAAGCATCCCATTTTTGGCATCGGCACTGGAAACTGGAAAATCAAATACAATGAGGTATATGATAATATGAATTCGAGGTTGGAAAAAGACAAGCGCGCCTCGTCACATAATCAGTACCTGAACTATATGGTTAAATTTGGAATTATTGGATTTTTATGGATTTTAGCGGCCATTATTATCCCGTTTTTTAAAGAAAACCATCGTCGGAACTTTGTTTTTGCATCATTTTTAATTGCAATGGCAATCGCAAATTTTGGCGACGCAAACCTTGAAACGCACATGGGATTATCGTTTTTTACATTTTTTTATTGTCTTCTTTTATGGCATTCACCTTCTGCCATGAAAAAATCAATTCGTTCATAGTTAGTATTTTATCGAACTTTTTATGATTTCTATTGTTTGGATAGGAAAAATAAAAAGACAAATAAGTATGAAAAGAAGAGATTTTATTGCAACTGTCGGAACCATTGCAGCAGCAGCGCCAATGATAGGTGTAATTTCCTCCTGTGCATCAGAATCTGGTGTTTTTAAAGGGCATGTTTTCCCGGAGTTAGGTTATTCGTATGATGCACTTGAGCCATATATCGATGCCATGACCATGGAAATTCATTACTCGAGGCACCATAAAGCATATTTCGACAATTTTATGAAAGCAGCCGAAGGAACTGAAATGCTCAATACCCGGTTACCCGATATTTTTGCCAAAATGAGTACTTACCCTGTTGTTGTAAGAAATAATGGGGGCGGTTTTTATAACCACAATCTCTTTTGGGAAATAATGGCACCCGGAGACCGTGAAATTTCGACCGAACTAAAATCAGCAATTGACACTGATTTTGGCTCATTCGATGAATTTAAAAAGCAATTCGGTGCTGCTGCCCGTGGACAATTTGGCAGCGGATGGGCATGGTTGTCGGTCGATTCAAGTGGAAAACTCTTTGTTTCTGCAACACCTAACCAGGATAATCCATTGATGGATGTTGCCGATAAACAGGGGAAACCTATTCTCGGGATCGATGTATGGGAACACGCCTACTATCTTAAGTATCAAAACCTCAGGGGCGACTACATCGACAATTTCTGGAATATAATCAACTGGAAAGTTGTAGAAGAAAAATACAAAGCTGCAAAAGCATAGCAAATAGTTTTTTATTGTTTTCAGGCTCATTACTTTTGGGAAAACTTTAAAGTAATGAGCTTTTCTGTTGTTATGGTAGGCGCAGGCAATGTTGCTGTGCATCTGACCAAAAGACTTTTTGAAACCAGGTTTAATGTTATTCAGGTTTACAGCCGTACCGAAAAATCGGCAAGTTGGCTTGCTGAAAAATATGGCATCGGGTGGACAAACCGTATTGACGAAATTGACCAAAATGCCGATTTGTACATTATTTCGCTTAAAGATGATGCCGTTCAGCCTTTTTTGGCTCAATCAGCTCTTTTGGGTAAAACCCTTGTGCATTGTTCGGGAAGCCTCCCGATTGAGGTGCTGACTGCATATTCACAGAAAGCAGGGGTTTTATATCCATTGCAAACATTTTCCAAATCGAGAGAGATCGATTTTAATGAGGTTCCGATATTTGTTGAAGGGAGCTCACCCGAAACCGAAGAATTTCTTTATGGTATCGGGAAAAAACTATCGGGGGAAGTGCATTTTGCAAATAGTCAGCAACGAATGATCCTGCATATTTCTGCCATTTTTTCGTGCAATTTTGTTAACCACATGTTTACCATTGCTGCAAAATTGCTTGAACAGCACGAACTCAGTTTTGATTATCTTCGGCCACTAATGAAAGAAACCGTTGAAAAAGCCCTGAATATAGATCCTTTTTATGCTCAAACAGGGCCAGCCGTAAGATTCGACAAGGGGATCATACAAAAGCACCAAAAAGCGCTGGAATCTGAACCTGACTTATTGAAAATTTACACTCAATTATCGGAACATATTTATACCTTGCATAAAAATTAATGTTATGTCGTTCTTCAAAGATGATTTGAAAAAGATTAAAGCCATGCTTTTCGATGTTGATGGTGTTTTATCTTCCGATACTTCGCCGATCGATATCAATGGCGACCCCATGAGGACCGCGAATGTGAAAGATGGTTTCGCAATAAGGGTTGCTATTGAAAGCGGTTATATAATTGGGGTAATTACCGGCGGTGCCCAGCCAGGCGTAAAACTGAGGCATAAAAAATTAGGGGTCGAATATTATTACGATAATGTGAGGGATAAAATAACGTCCCTTGATGATTTTATATCAAAAACCGGTATTTCTGCCACGGAGATACTATTTATGGGCGACGATCTGGTTGATTATGAGGTTATGAAAAGGGTTGGAATTGCAACCTGCCCGGCCGATGCAGTCCCCGAAATAAAACTTCTTTCCCGTTATGTATCCGACAAAAAGGGAGGAGAGGGCTGTGTCCGCGACATTATCGAGCAGGTCATGCGGGCACAGGGGAAATGGTTCAGTAATGGGTTAAACCAAAAACAGGCATTTTGAATGGTTTGGTTCCCTGATTTCAAATATGTGCTCGGATCGGCTTCGCCACGACGTCAACAATTGCTTAGCGAGTTGGGTATGAAATTTACGGTGCGGACCAGCCAAACCGATGAAATCTTTCCAGAAGGAATGATGATGGAAGAAATACCTGTATTTTTGGCTTTGAAAAAAGCAGAATCACTTTTTCACACCCTTGCTGATGACGAATTGCTGATTACCGCCGATACCATTGTCTGGCTAAATGGCGAAGTACTCGGTAAACCCGGAGATAAACCCCATGCAATTGATATTCTTCAGAAACTGAGCGGGAATACCCATCAAGTGGTTACCGGTGTATGCCTGTGTACCCGGAAATTCCGTAAAACGTTCTTTTCAGTAACCCATGTTGAGTTCAAAATACTATCCGAAGAAGAAATCAATTACTACATTGATTCATTCAAGCCTTTCGATAAAGCAGGTGCTTATGGAATTCAGGAGTGGATTGGCCTGGCAGGGATAAAAAGGATCAACGGATCGTACTTTAATGTTGTAGGATTACCAATACAACACTTATATGAGGAGATTCTTAAATTCTGAAAAAAATCTTCATTTATGGTGCCAATTAATCAACTCTTGCAATAACATCTTCGACAATTATTTCGTAAATAGGTAATATCTAAACTACTTATGTTATGAAATATATCGTCAGAATCTTCACTTACTTTCTTCTCGCCCTCATGATTGTTGCATGCAAAAAAGAGCAAAGCGTAAAAGTTGGCTTTTTGCTTCATGCCCTCGATAAAGAGCGGTGGGAAAGTGACCGGGATTACTTTGTCGAAAAAGTTAAAGAACTCGGAGGAACCGTTACAGTAGTTGAGGCTGGAAATAACGCCGATACACAGTTGAAACAAGCTCAGAAACTCCTTGCTGAAGGTGTAAATGTGCTGGTGGTTGTCCCTGTTGACCAGTTCGCAGCGGCAAAAATTGTTCAAGAGGCCAATAAAATGAATGTTCCGGTAATCTCGTACGACCGGTTGATCCTGAACTGCAAGCTCAGTTATTATGTATCGACCGACAATGTCAGAATTGGTGAGCTGCAGGCGAGATATTTGTCAACTATTAAACCTGAAGGAAATTATATGCTCATTGGTGGGGCACGTAGCGATCACAATAGCCAGTTTCTATACCTGGGACAGATGAATGTCCTTGCTCCTTTAATTGAAAAAGGGGATGTGAAGATTGTCTTAAATACGTTTACTGAGGCATGGGAAGAAGCCGAAGGATATAAAATTACCCGTGATTTTCTGAAAAACAACAAAAACAAACCCGATGCTATTCTGGCAGGGAACGATGCAATAGCATTAGGCGCCATCAGGGCACTTGAAGAAGCCGGACTTGCCGGAAAGGTTCTGGTTGCCGGCATGGATGCCGATTTGCAAAATCTGCAGGAAATTGTTAAGGGCACACAAACATGCACCATTTATAAACCCATTCAGAAGATGGCGGCGGTAGCTGCCGAAATTGCATTCCGGTTGGGGAGCGGGCTCGAATGCGAACGTACTTTCCAAACCACCAGCAATGGCGAAATGTTGGTGCCTTCGTTCCTGTTCGATGGTGATCTTGTTAATAAGCACAATATTAAATTTACTGTTGTTTCTGAGGGTTATCAGAAAGAAGAGGATATTTTCAGGTAATCCGTAAATTTTTAGTTAGCCAAGGCTGTCCCCTAAAGTGGGGCAGCCTTTTTTTTTATTTTAACATGGGAAATGAAAAATTTCTTACATAATAGTTCAGGCAGGTTTTTCAATATAAAATGTATATTTGAAAATCTGTTGAATCTGAATTTTTAAAGCTTTATCATGAGGAGATTAGTTTTAGTTTGTTTACTGTTATCCCTGTATTTTTCGAACTTGTTTGCCAGGGAAGGGATGTGGGTACCTGTTTTTCTTGAAAAATATAACCTTCAGGAAATGCAGCAAATGGGTTTTCGGTTATCGGCCCGCGATATTTACGATGTTAACCAGCCCTCAATGAAAGATGCCGTAGTATTGTTTGGCGGGGGTTGCACGGGCGAATTAATTTCGGCCGACGGATTGCTCATCACCAACCATCATTGCGGATACCGTCAGATTCAACAACACAGCTCGGTCGAAAACGATTATCTGACCGATGGGTTCTGGGCAAAAAACCGTGGAGAAGAATTGCCAAATCCGGGTTTGACCGTCAGTTTCCTGGAAAGAATGGAGGATGTCACCGAACGGGTTTTTGAGGGGACTGCCGGAATAACCGACGACGAAAAGAGTAAGACCATTTCGCGAAATATAAGCGCCATCGAAAGGGAGGCACAGGAAAACGGAAAGTTCAGGGCAACTGTTCGCCCGTTCTTTTACGGGAACCAGTATTTTTTGCATGTTTACAAGGTTTATACCGATGTGAGGCTGGTTGGGGCACCTCCATCCTCTATCGGAAAATTCGGGGGCGATACCGACAACTGGATGTGGCCCCGCCATACCGGCGATTTTGCCCTGTTCCGGATTTATGCCGGAAAAGATAATGAGCCGGCTGCATATTCGCCGGATAATGTTCCTTTCAAACCGAAAAAATTCTTTCCCATATCGCTTCGGGGGGTTCAACCCGATGATTTTACAATGGTATTTGGTTACCCCGGCCGTACAACCCAATACCTTCCGTCGTATGCCGTTGATCTGATCAAAAAACAACGAAATCCCGACCGGATTGCCATTCGCGACCTTAAACTGGAGATTATGGCGCACCACATGTCGAAAGAGGCTAAAGTCAGGATTCAGTATTCCTCGAAATATGCAGGGGTTTCGAACTCATGGAAAAGATGGCAGGGTGATGCGCAATTACTGCAATGGGAAATACAATCAAGAGAATTGAAAAGGGTTGTTGA
>CAZMDP010000102.1:0-6780 GCA_964565015.1 uncultured Prolixibacteraceae bacterium
AACACGAGTTTTCAAATCCTTTACATACAATACTTAAGAATTATTTCAATTTACAAAAATTTTATTGAAGTATTACAAAAACCGAAAAAGTGAAAATTTTTGCCATAAGTTTTCATTAAACCCATCCATATATCGAAAACTTTCAATAATTTGCCGGTACTTTTTTGTACAATACTTAACTGAACAAAATGGTAAAATTCGACAATAAAAAAACAGGCATTCCCGGGCAAAAATTGACATGGCTGATGTTTGCACTAAGGTTATGGCTTTGTGTACCTGGTGGCCTTATGGCAGCCGACAACAATGCCGGCGATGGTTACGACCTCAGGAGGGGCGAAAGGTTTTTCAAAGGGCTACTGCCTTTCGACCGCAAACACGAGGCTTGTGTTTCGTGCCATAACATTGCATATTCCGATACCTTGAACTGGAACCCATCGGCTTATGAAATTGCCCTGAAATACTCTTCGCAGGAGTTTTCATCTTTCAGGAATGTGGTAATGGAACCCATGGGCGGGAAAATGGCCGAAGTGCACCGTGCATTCGCCATTCAGGACGAAGACCTTGTGCACGTAAAAGCCTATCTCGATAATATGGCTTCGCAAGGTCCACCGGTTATAAAACCAACCCACTTCAACCTGATGTTTTTCCTGTTTCTGGGATTATTGATAACCTGGGCGCTAATTGAACTACTTTTCCTGAAAAGAATAAAGTATAAGTTTATTCCGGTAATAGTTTTCTTAGGCTCATTTGGCTGGCAGGCAAAAATGGTGGTCGAAGAGGCCATTAAGCTTGGTCGCCAGCAATATTACGCCCCCGATCAACCGGTTAAGTTTTCGCACAAGGTACACGCCGGCGACAATGGTATCGACTGCATGTATTGCCACACTACGGTCGAAGACAGCAAATCGGCCGGAATTCCTCCGGTCAGTCTGTGTATGAATTGTCATGTACTGATCAGGGAAGGCACCAACAGCGGCAGGTTTGAAATAGCGAAAGTGGTAGCCGCTTTCGAAAACGAAGACCGGATAGAATGGATCAGGGTACACAATCTGCCCGACCATGTATTTTTCAGTCATGCGCAGCATGTCAATGCCGGAAAACTCGATTGCAACCAATGCCACGGGCCGGTCGAAACCATGCACAAAGTAATGCAGGTAAACGACCTGAGCATGGGGTGGTGTCTCGATTGTCACCGTACAACCGAAGTGCAATTCATTGGTAACTCTTTCTACGAAACCTACGAAAAGCTCCACGAGCAGATTAAAAAAGGAGAGATTACCAAAGTCACATCGGCCATGGTGGGCGGCGAGGACTGTATGAAATGCCATTATTAAAAACTCCAAAAGATTTTTTACCTGATGGAAAAAAAATATTACAGAAGTCTTGAAGAACTCACCATAGATTCTTCGGCCGGTCAGACTGAAGCCGGCGACAGGAAATTCATCACCGAAATGCAGCAGGAATATAAAGCCAATCCGGCAGCTTCGAGGCGCGATTTTCTGAAAGTTTTTGGTTTTACCATAGCTTCGGCGGCTATTACGCTGAGTTGCCGAAAACCGGTACACAAAGCCATTCCCTACCTGGTTCAGCCCGAAGGTGTTACTCCCGGAAAGGCAAGTTATTATGCAACCAGCTATTTCGATGGGATCGACTACGGCAGTGTAACGGTAAAAGTGCGCGACGGGAGGCCCATAAAAATTGAAGGGAACACCCTTTCCGGTGTCACCCTGGGCGGCACAAGCGCCCGGATGCAGGCCACGGTACTCGATCTTTACGACAACAGCCGGTATAAAAGCCCCTTGCTCAACAAACAGGAAATTACATGGGAACAAGCCGATACGTCCATCATAGCCGAACTGAATGCCATCAAGGAAAAACAGGGTAAAATTGTATTGTTAACTCCAACGATTATCAGTCCCTCAACCCAGGCGGCTATAAGGCAATTTTTGACGGTTTATCCCGGAGCTGAGCATATTCTGTACGATGTCCATTCAGCATCGGGGATGTTAAAAGCCAATCAGGCATGTTTCGGGCAGCCTTTCATTCCTTCCTACAGGTTCGATAAAGCATCGGTTATTGTAGGATTCGCTGCCGATTTTCTGGGATCATGGCTATCTCCGGTGGAGTTTACGCGGCAGTATTCAAAGAACCGGAAACTTACCGAAGGACAACAAACGTTGTCAAAGCATATCCATTTCGAGGGTGCAATGTCGATTACCGGATCGAATGCCGACAAGAGGATTCAGGTAAGGCCATCGCAGCAAAAGCTGGTTATGGCTGACCTTTTGAACGAAATCCGTCAATTGGCAGGCATGGAAAAGGAGGCCATTCCGCAATCGCCGGTTGATGTGGCACGCGTAGCTGCGCTTCTGTATGCCAACAAAGGGCAATCGCTGGTGGTTTGCGGCAGCAACGACACCGAAGAGCAATTACTGGCAAATGCCATCAACCAATTGCTCGAAAGTTACGGCAATACCATTGAAACGGATGTCCACCTCAAAATCAGGCAGGCCGACGATGCCAGGATGGAAGCGCTGGTACATCAATTGAACGATGGTAAAATTGATGCCCTGATTATATACGATCTGAACCCGGCTTATGATTATCCCGACCAGGATAAATTCATTGAAGGCTTGCAGAAAACCGGATTGACCGTGAGTCTCGCCGTTCAGAGCGACGAAACTTCGGCCGTCACAAAATATGTATGCCCCGATCATCATTATCTTGAATCGTGGAACGATTTTGAAGTTAAAACCGGGCATTTCTCGTTTGCCCAACCGGCCATCAGGCCCATATTCAAAACCCGGTCGGCACAGGAAAGCCTGTTAACCTGGGCAGGTTCGCCGGTCAATTACAGGCAGTATATGATGGATAACTGGCAGAAAAAACCGCTGCCTGCAGCCTTTACCGGAAAAACATTCGACGAATTCTGGACACAGGCCATTCACGATGGCGTAATCGAAACCGGCGAAAAAGAAAAAGTTTCGCTGAGCTGGAACGGCACTGCTGCTGAAAATACACTCGCTTCGGTGAGAGAAATCAGCACCGGCAAGCCCGAACTTGTTTTATATTCAAATGTTTCGGTGGGTACCGGAAAACATGCCAACAATCCATGGCTTCAGGAGCTTCCCGATCCGGTTTCGAAAGCCTGCTGGGGGAATTACGTTTCCATTTCGCCAAAACTGGCCGGCGAACTGAAACTGAAAGAGGAGCAATTGGTATCCATCAACGGATTGCCTGAACTGCCGGTCCTCATCCAGCCCGGGCAGGAATACCTAACCCTATCGGTTGCCCTCGGCTATGGCCGCCAGAATACGGGAATCCCGGCCAACGGAGTTGGGGTGAATATGTTCCCGTTGACCAGGATTGAAAACGGCAACCGTATTTTCAAAGTTGCCGATATAAACATAGACATTAAAAAAGGGAAACAATCGCTGGCGCGCACGCAAACCCATCATTCGATGGAAGGCAGGTCGCTCATCAGGGAAGCCTCGCTCGAAGAATACCTCGAAAATCCGCAGGCTGGCAACGAAGTAAGGCTCGAAATAAAGGAACACCTGAAATCGCTTTACCCGAAAGCTGAATTTGAAGGTTACCATTGGGGGATGGCTGTTGACCTGAACCTCTGTACCGGTTGCAATGCCTGTGTGGTTGCCTGTTCGGCCGAAAATAATATTCCGGTGGTAGGCCGCGAACAGGTGGTAAAAGCACGCGAAATGCACTGGATCAGGATCGACCGGTATTACAACGGAAGCCCCGACGATCCGGAAGTGGTGCGCCAACCGGTAATGTGCCAGCATTGCGATAACGCTCCCTGCGAAAACGTATGCCCGGTGGCCGCAACTACCCACAGCCACGAAGGCCTGAACCAGATGGCCTATAACCGGTGTATCGGTACAAGGTATTGCAACAACAACTGTCCATATAAAGTACGCAGGTTTAATTTCTGGGATTACAACGGAGCCGATGCCATAAAAGGCAACCGATACGATCCGACAGAAATGACAACCGACCTTCGCCGGTTGGTCCTGAACCCCGATGTGGTAACCCGTGCGAAAGGGGTTATCGAGAAATGTTCGTTCTGTGTACAACGTATCCAGGAGAAAAAGTTAATGGCCAAAAACGAAAACCGGCCACTGAACGACGGCGAAGTTAAACCTGCCTGCGCTCAGGCTTGTCCGGCTGGGGCCATAGTTTTCGGCAACCTGAACGATAAAAACAGCAAGGTTTCGAAAATGTATGCACAGGAACGTAATTACCACCTGCTCGAAGAGTTGCATACTTTGCCGAGTGTTGGCTATCTGACGAAGATTAAAAATAAAACCGTATAACTAAAACCCAGCGAGGATGGAAGTTTCGCCAATCAGAGAACCACTCATCAGAGGGGATAAAAATTACAGCCAGATTACCAAAGATATACTGGCGCCCATGGCCGGTAAACCTTCGAAATACTGGTATATCGGCATAACCATTACCGGGATTGCCGCCCTGTTTGGGGCATGGGCCACTTTTGAGACCGTTTACCACGGCATAGGCACCTGGGGTACCAATAAAACCATTGGATGGGCATGGGATATAACCAATTTCGTGTGGTGGGTAGGTATAGGCCATGCCGGAACGTTTATTTCGGCAATTTTGCTGCTGTTCAGGCAGAAGTGGAGGACAAGCATCAACCGGTCGGCCGAAGCCATGACCCTGATTGCCATTGCATGCGCCGGGTTCTTTCCGTTAATTCACATGGGGAGGCTGCTGCTCGGTTTCTTTATTTTTCCTTATCCCAACACCCGCCTATTGTGGGTAAACTTTAACTCTCCGTTGCTTTGGGACGTATTTGCCATCACCACCTATTTCCTGGTTTCGCTGGTTTTCTGGTACGTGGGGCTTATCCCCGATATCGGCACCGTCCGCGATAAAATCAAAAACAAGTTTAAAAAAGCCATTTACGGGTTTCTGAGTTTTGGATGGACAGGATCAGCCAGGCATTGGTCGAGGCACGAAACCATAAGCATGATCCTTGCCGGACTTGCAGCACCTCTTGTATTATCGGTGCACACCATCGTAAGTTTCGACTTTGCCACTTCGGTAATTCCCGGTTGGCATACTACCATTTTTCCACCCTATTTCGTCTCGGGGGCCGTTTTTTCGGGTTTTGCCATGGTGCTGACACTCCTCATCATTACCCGAAAAGCGCTGAACCTTGAACAATATATTACGGTTTCGCACATCGAATCGATGAACAAAATCATCATTCTTACCGGTTCGGTTGTGGGAATTGCTTACCTCACCGAATTTTTCATTGCCTGGTATTCGGGGGTTGAGTTTGAGCAGTATGCATTCTTCAACCGCGCCTTTGGGCCCTATGCCTGGGCATATTGGATTATGATGACCTGTAACGTGATCACACCGCAATTATTCTGGTTCAAAAAAATCAGGACAAGCCTATGGGCAACTTTCATCATCAGCATTTTTGTGAACATAGGCATGTGGTTCGAAAGGTTTGTGATTATTGTTACTTCGTTGCACCGCGATTTTCTTCCTTCGAGCTGGACCATGTACAAACCAACACTGGTCGAAGTAGGGCTCTATGTGGGTACGTTCGGGATCTTCTTTACCTTATTCCTCCTGTTCATCAGGGTTTTCCCGGTAATTGCCATTGCCGAGGTAAAGAGCGTATTAAAATCATCAGGCGAAAATCAAAAACCGGTTCACCATGGATAAATACATAACCGCATATTATTACGATGAAGAAGACCTGATTAAAGGGCTTAAACAAATACAGGACAAAGGGGTGGAGGTAGTAGATGTGCTGACGCCGTTTCCTGTTCACGGGCTCGACAAAGTTTTAGGGATAAAACGATCGAAACTAACCCGTGTGGCCTTTGCCGGAGGTGCTGTTGGCGGCCTTCTTGGGTTTTTATTTCAGACTTGGGTGTTTACCAATGCCTACCCGATCAACTTTGGCGGGAAACCTTATTTTGCGGTACCGTCGTTTGTGCCGGTTACTTTCGAGCTCACCGTGCTCTTCGCTGCGTTTTCGATGGTTATTGCGTTCTTCATTACCAACAAACTGGGGCCGGGGGCCAAAGCCGTCATTCACGACGAAAGGGTTACCGATGACCGTTTTCTGATGGTTATTAAGGCCGACAGTGAGGATAGCGGAAAGATTAAAGAAATTGAAAACATCCTCGAAACTGCCGGGGCTCAGGGTATTACTTTAAAAGCTTAAAAGCCATGGATAAACTCACATTTAATCTGAACAAAAAAGTCGTTCAAATTTGTGCCATTATGGTGGCCATCGGACTGGTTGCACTTATTTATGGCTTTTTTGGCGAACCATCGGGTAAACGGGTGGCTGCCAACCTTCTGCTCAATAACTTTTATTTCCTGAGCCTTGGGCTTATAGGTTTATTTTTTGTGACCGTTCATGCCATTGCCGAATCGGGCTGGCATACCAGTGTTTCGCGGATCGGAGAGGCTATGGCGTCTTATATTTTACCCGGCAGCATTTTGTTATTTCTGTTCTTCGTTCTTGGCGGCCTGCACTACGTTTATGAATGGACACATACCGAACACCTCGATGCCCTTCTCCTGAAAAAAACACCCTATCTGAACGAACCATTCTTTTACGTCAGGCTGGTTGTAATCCTTTCTGTGTGGTCGGTTCTGGCATATTTTATCCGTAAAACATCGCTACGCATCGATGTTGACGGCGATCTGAAATATTTTAACCGGTTGCGCACCCTTTCGGCTGTTTTTATTGTTTTTTATGCCCTTTCGAGT
>CAZMDP010000103.1:0-6742 GCA_964565015.1 uncultured Prolixibacteraceae bacterium
AGCATTTTTTAATTATAGTAGCCACTTTTGCCTTCATTTTATTTGGCCACGATGTATTTGCCAAAAACAAAGCTGTACTGACCTACAACCTTAAATACGGCATAATAAAGGGCGGCGAAGCGAAAATGATTATTACCGACACGGTATATAACGGAAAAAAAGCTATCCACTATTATATGGAAGGCCGTACAACCGGTGTTACCGACAGGCTTTTCAGGGTTCACAACATTTATGAAAGCATTGTGGATGCACAAACCTATTTACCCTATAAAGCCATCAGGAATGCTAAAGAAGGAAACTACAGGTATTACAACGAAGTATTTTTCTTTCACCAGAACGATTCTATTTTCAGCGAAAAATCGGGGGGAAAAAAAGTTCCCCATAAGTTAACCGATATATTGTCGGTGTTTTTCTATTTTGTGCAACAGGATTATATACGCAAAACTCCCCGTGGAAAATACGTCGAACTTCCGGTGATTAACGGACACGACATCAGTACCATTAAAATAAAGCACGACGGGATACAGACCATAAAAACCGACCTGGGTGATGTACCTTCCTATATCCTTATGCCCGAAGTGGATAAAGGCAGGGTATTGAAAAGTTCGGACGGTTTATTATTTTACATTTCGCAAAAAGATAAAGTACCTATTTTATTCGACCTCGATTTAAGGTTGGGGTCATTGAGGGCAGTTCTCACAAGCTATACACTTAACGGCAAAGAAATTAAGAGTTTCTGAACCCCATTATCGAGGATAAAATATGCTGATTTTAACAGATTTGTATATTTTTGCGCCTTGAAAAAATTATAATACCGAATTATATGGCAACAACTGCAGATTTCAGAAACGGGCTTTGCATCGAATGGAACGACCAACTATGGACGATCGTGCAATTCCTTCATGTAAAACCTGGCAAAGGGCCGGCTTTCGTTAGGACAAAACTTAAAAACCTGAAGACAGGCAGGGTACTCGAAAATACTTTTAACGCCGGAGTTAAAATTGATACTGTCCGGATAGAAAGAAGGCCTTATCAATACCTGTACAAAGATGATATGGGATGTCATTTTATGCATATGGAAACTTACGAACAAATCTCCCTTAATCCCGACCTGATAGAAAACAACGATCTGATGAAAGAAGGACAGGTTATCGAAGTACAATTTCACGCCGATACCGAAACCCCTTTAACGGCCGAATTACCTCCTTTTGTTGAGTTGGCTGTAACATATACCGTTCCGGGAGAAAAGGGAAATACCGCAAGTTCGACTGCATTAAAACCTGCAACTCTTGAAACAGGTGCCGAAATTATGGTACCGTTGTTTATTAACGAAGGCGAAGTGATTAAAGTCGATACACGCGACCGGTCATACAGCGAAAGGGTTAAACAATAACTCTGTATCCATTTTTTTACATGATACTATCCGGGCTGATTTGGTCCGGATAATTTTTTTCCTCACGTTGCAATTTTCTGGATTGCATATCAAGCAGAACAATCATAGCAGTGAACCCCCAAAATGGCACTGCTGCCTTATCGGTATCGAGAAAGTTATTCATAAATCCGTGGGCATAATATGTAACAAGCCCCAGAAAGGCCATCAGCACCACACCTTTCAGGTAACCATCGTCTAAACGAGTGAATGTATTAACGGCTGTATATAGCACAACGATAATTAACAAAATAAATGTCAGCATTCCCATCAGACCACTTTCGGCCAATGGTCCCAGATATTCGCTATGGGCATTTCCCAGATCGCCCATATTGGTACTAATGATGGTACGGTCTTTCGATAATTGATAGGGCGCATATTTAAACATATAGGTGCCAGGGCCGAATCCAAATACCGGCCTCTCTTTGAACATGCGAATGGCAGCCCCCCACCGGTTAAGCCGTTCGAGGTTCGATGCGTCGGAGGTTATGTTCGACATGGAACTGAAATGCTCAATCAGGTTTGATGATGATTCATCTTCGTTTTTTTCGAGGTATTCAACAATTTGTTTCTGGAAAAGGAATACAATGGCCACAACCGAAACCAATGTAATAATCATCGTTTTGAACCGGATATGCAGTCTTATTAAAATCCAGACTCCCGCAGCAAAAATCAGGCTTAGCCATGCTGCCCGGGTATAGGAAAGAATAAACGCAACAAAAAGTATCAACAAAACTACTCTCGACAACCATTTTCCTTTCCGGGGAACATATTTGCTAAAAGAGAAAAATGTAAAAAACGGAATAAACATGGCCAACACAGCCCCATATGAAGTATGGTCGTTGAAAAATGGGGTCATTACCCAATGGGCCGCCTTTTTGTTGAGTAAACCATAACCTGCGTGCCTGAATATGGTGTAAGCAATAATAATAAGCAACCCGGCAATATAAATCCAGACAAACCTGGAAATATTCTGTTTGTCTTCAAAAAGTTTTATTCCCAGCAAATAAAATCCGGTTATAAACCAAATTCTGACAAGCAGAAATTTGAATGAAACAACCGGCATAGTACTGGTTATTGAGGTTATCAGTATCCAGAAAAGATATAAGAAGATGGCAAGTGAAACCGGATGGAACAAAACTTCTTTATCATATCCCCTTTCGGCAGCAACGCGCATCACAAATAATACCAACACACCAAAAATCAAAGGTTCGGTGGGCAGAAACATGTCGAATGACAAACCTGAAACCACCTCGCTTAATGGAAGTGACAACGGTGTTAAAAAAACGATCAGTTTAAGTACACGATCGACCGAAAAGATGGCGAGTAGCACAAGAATCAAAGCTATTGGGAGCAAACTGACAACAAATGAATCCATTTTCACCACAAACCAAATGTTCAGAAGAATGAACATCACCGATACGGTATAAAAAACCGCCAGGCGTATGGTTGGATTCTGGAACACGATAAAGTTTTTTACTTTTTAAAATCAAGTATCATAAAGACAAGAAGGGCTACAAAAAGGGTTGAAAACAGTGTAAAAGCCACAATCAGCCAGCGTACGGGATATGCCTTTTTATCGGGAACGATGGGATTTTCTACAATATGTGCATAAGTAATAACCTTGTTGGCCTCCGAAAGATTGATGTCATATAAAAACTTTAATGAATCGATGGTTTGAACAAGTCTGACAAATTGCCGCTCTAAAATATGCGATTCGGCGCCTTTTCTTAAAAGGTTATCATATAAATTCCTGATTTCGCGCATCCCCGATGTATTTTCGCGACCTTCGGCAAGTTCGCGCATATACCCGCGGGTCACTTCAGGAACCTGGTTTTCGAAATCGAGAATCTGGTATTTTGCTCTGGTCTCGTTAAGGATTTCCATAATGGAGTCTCTTTCCTTTTTCCTGAGGTTCATGTTATCTTCCAAAATTTTCACCATCTCCCAGTTTTTGGCAGCGTGCATTTGCCTTACTTTCTGACTGTAGAAATGGATTATCGAATCGCACATCTGTTTTGCCCGAAGAGGGTCTTTATCCATTACCTCAATTTCAACCGTTTCAAATTCGGTTTTGCGGGCTTTAACATGCTTGTTGTATTCACCAAGCATGGCTGTAACGTATTGTGGAAATTCTTTATCGATTTTATATACTTTGTCCAATTCAAATGCATCAAACATCCTGAACTTGATATCATTTGAATTCATGATCTCCAGCATTTGCTCTGTTTCTGACTCCTCACTGATTGTGCCAATATTGGCGGGGTAAACCCTTGCTGTTGATTTAAATTTTGGCGTTATAAAAAAAGGCGATGAAAAAACTGCTGCCAGAATAACTGCAACGGTGCCAATAATAACGAAGTGAACCCGGCGCTTCCAAACAATATCCAAAATTCGCCGGTTATCGAAAAAATCGTTCATAAATCTGATTTATAATTGACCATTTAATGCAATAAACGATGGTGTAAATGCTTTATTATGATTTGGCAAACATTTAACGGGCTATAAGAAGGTAGTAATTTTTTTTACCTTTTTGGGCCAGAATGTATTTACCACCAATCAGGAACGACGAATCGATAACCTGCTCTGAACTTACAACTCTTTCTTTATTAATGCTTAATCCGTTGGCCTGAATGGTGCGCCGCAATTCTCCTTTCGAAGGAAAAACTACCGATTTTTCGGTGAGCAGATCAACAATATTGATTCCGTTTTCAACATCCATTTTTGCTATTTCAAATTGTGGAACGCCTTCAAAAACCGATAAGAAAGTACGTTCGTCGAGGCTTTTCAACTGGTCGGCTGTTCCCTGACCGAAGAGAATCTGCGAAGCAGCCACGGCAGCTTCGTAATCGGCTTTGCTGTGTACCATAACGGTTACTTCCTCTGCAAGTTTCTTCTGTAAAGCACGGTTATGGGGAGCCAGCCGGTGATTCTCAACCAAAGTTTCAATTTCGTCTTTACTTAGTAATGTAAAAATCTTGATATACTTTTCAGCATCCTCATCGGATGTATTCAACCAAAATTGGTAGAATTCGTATGGCGAAGTTTTTTCAGCATCGAGCCACACGTTTCCTGCTTCGGTTTTTCCAAATTTACTTCCATCGGCTTTGGTGATCAATGGGCAGGTAAGGGCAAAAGCCTCTCCTCCTGTTTTCCGGCGAATCAGTTCTGTACCAGTTGTAATGTTGCCCCACTGATCGGAGCCGCCCATCTGGAGACGGCAGTTTTTATGCTGAAAAAGGTAAAGAAAATCGTATCCCTGAACCAGTTGGTAAGTAAACTCGGTAAACGACATGCCGGTTGCCGATTCGGATGACAATCGTTTTTTGACCGAATCTTTCGACATCATGTAATTTACCGTAATATGCTTGCCCACATCACGGATAAAATCCAGAAACGTAAAATCTTTCATCCAGTCATAATTATTGACCAGTTCGGCAGCATTGGGCTCATCAGAATCGAAATCGAGAAACCTTGCAAGCTGTTTTTTGATACACTCCTGATTGTGCCGGAGCGTGGCCTCATCAAGAAGGTTTCGTTCCTGCGATTTCATGGATGGATCGCCTATCATACCGGTTGCTCCCCCAACTAAAGCTATGGGCTTATGTCCCGAACGTTGAAAATGCTTTAACATCATTACGCTGACTAGGTGCCCTATGTGAAGTGAATCGGCTGTTGGGTCAATCCCCACATAGGCAGACGTCATCTCTTTTGAGAGTTGTTCTTCGGTTCCGGGCATTACGTCGTGTACCATGCCCCTCCATGAAAGTTCCTGTACAAAATTCATTTCTGAAAAAATTTGTGCAAATATAAAGACTTTTGGCCTGGTCGGTTTAAACAAAAAGTGAATGAGCTAATTGTTAACATGCTGAAAATACAGGCACAAAAGGCATTACCTGCCAAACCGAAAAATATTGGCTTGTGCAAGCGACATAACCAGGACACCGGCCACGGTAAGTAATCCGCCCAGCAATTGGTGAGGAAGTGGTAAGGTTCCAAAATAAAGATATGCCCCAATTAAAACAACAATCCCCTTGAGGCTTTGAACAATTGACGAGCGTGAGGCCTCGATAAACTGGAATGAGTAATAAATGGTGAGAATACCCATAAATGGTCCAAGAAATGAACCGATAGCCATATTGATAAGCGCTTTTGAAGGAATGATAAACGATTGACCGGTAGCAACCATCAAAACGGTTGCAAATACCAATAACCAAAGGTTATGGTTTAGGGTAATAAGTTCGGGGCTAAGTTTTTTAACGTTCACTTTTACAACAATAGATGTACCTGCAGCCAGTAAAGCATTAACCAGGACCACCATAGTACCGGGGATGAACATATTTTTCAGCGAATTACCTCCACTATAACTGATAACAAACGCTCCGGCAAAGGCGAGCATAACACCTGCCGATTCGATGAGGGTAAAACGCTCTTTCAGCAGAACCACGGCTCCCAAAGTAAGAAATACCGGGTATAAATTGCCAAGAAAGGAAGTTACCGATGGATCGGGAATTATATGAATTGAGAGGAAAAAACTTGTATTGGTAAGAATCTCGAGTATCCCAAGCAGTATCATTATCCTGATCTGAGGCCACCGAAGGGAAGATACCATACGCAGGTTTCCTTTCCACGCCGACCAAACGCTGTTCAGAAATGCCCCCAT
Organism: uncultured Prolixibacteraceae bacterium; assembly: GCA_964565015.1. Taxonomy (GTDB): domain Bacteria; phylum Bacteroidota; class Bacteroidia; order Bacteroidales; family Prolixibacteraceae; genus UBA1413. The sequence goes on from CAZMDP010000103.1 coordinate 6,093, forward strand.
GGCATACCAGTAAAAACCAAACTGAATTAGGTGGATTTCGTTTAAAGCGGCTTTACTGAATATATAAACGTTTGAAAACGAAACGGTAGCCAACAAGGCAAAAAAGTATCCTTTGAAGCGATCTGATTTCATGGCGCAAAAATAACAAAGAATAGCTTGATTGTTTCGTGTTAAACCATAACTTGGAGCCCTGAATTAATTGGGTTGTTTTGGCATCTGATTCGGTAAATAGAAAAGTTAGTTACTTAAAATTTCCTGTTGTTTTTTTTATCAGGAATATTCTGCTTTTTCTGATGTTGGTGTTTTTTACATCAAAAAAAATGACTGCTTGCAGTACCGAATTCATTCGAACTGAAAATGAGATAAGCAATTTGGAAGATCATTCATACATCCACATAATTTCATCTTCAGGATTACCCGGAAACGCTTCGCAGGAATTTAATTTATTGAGGAGGCGTAGGTCGATGATGCGCGATCAGGCGCTGGGAGTCGGAGCTAACCTTCTGGGACCGACACTCGGTTATGCATCGGCTTATTTGCAGTATTCGTTTGGCAGGGTCGTCCAGGCCGAAGCAGGATTAGACCTGTCAGCCGTTTATGCAGGGATTAATTTATATCCTCACGTTTTTAACCGGATAGAAGAGTTATCG
>CAZMDP010000104.1:0-6732 GCA_964565015.1 uncultured Prolixibacteraceae bacterium
CACCAACCTTCAGCCTGTATTCTCACGCGAATACAGGTTTGTGCACCAGCGCGAAATGAAGGATTTCCTTCTGGATGAAGCTTTTAAATGTGATGTCCCGCAGCTCGACGTGCACCTGGCAACAATCAGGAACGGTTGGTTTTATCCTGTTGCCAACAAAAACGGTGTACTTCCCGAATCGGTAATCCTGCAAAGTCTCGAACAGGTTGCAAAAGAAAACCCAACTTTCGTGGGGAAATATTACGGAACGCTTGCCGAAACATCATCCGATCCGATGGTTGCGCTGAACACGGCCTTTGCCCGCGACGGATATTTCCTCCTTATTCCGAAAAATATACAGGTCGAAAATCCCATTCAGATTATCAACCTGCTGCAAACTACAGGAGATACTTATGTAACCCAGCGTAACCTTGTTGTAATTGAGCCAGGTGCCAGCGCAACCCTCATTTTGTGCGACCACACCCTCAACCCAAACCAATATTTCAACAATTCGACAACCGAAATATTCATTGGCGAGAATGCGGTTTTAAATTACTACATAGTTCAGAACCAGCATAATAATGCAGCATCGGTCAATTCGGTATTTATTCATCTCGAACAGAACGCGCGGGTCAATACCAATACCATTACCCTTCATGGAGGGCTTATACGAAATAACCTGAAAGTTATACTCGACGGCGAAAATGGCGAAGCCAATGTATATGGGATGGCTTTCCTCGACCGAAAACAGCATGTCGATAATTTTACGCAGTTGGTTCATGCAAAGCCTCACTGCCAAAGTAATCAACTATATAAAAATGTGCTGGATGATGAATCTACGGGGGCTTTTTCAGGAAGAATAAATGTCCGACGCGATGCACAGAAAACCAATGCATTTCAGCGTAACAACAACCTGCTGCTGACCGACAAGGCCCAGATGCAGACCAAACCCCAGCTTATTATTGAAGCCGATGATGTGAAATGCAGTCACGGGGCAACCATTGGGCAAATTGATGAAGAAGCATTGTTCTACTTACGCAGCCGTGGAATTGAAGAGAAACAGGCACGGCTGATGATGATGAATGCCTTTTCGTACGAAGTGGTCCAGAATATAACTGTTGAGCCTTTGCGCGACCGTATAAACGAGCTGGTAGAAAAGCGCCTCAGGGGTGACATTGGCCGATGCCACGAATGCGCCTATCAATGTGAGTGTTAAGTAAGTTTATCCCCAAAAGGAAATAATTAGCTGTTTGTAATTTTGCTGATATTGATGCCTTACGGGCAAACTTAAAGTACATTAACTTTTAAAAAGAAATTAATAGTACTGAGAATTGTCCATTTGGCTTCAACATAAACAGCAAAATCAGGATTTAATTTTTTGAATTTACCTGTTCGGCATTAACATTCAGGATCAACTGAAATTCTAAGTAAGCCATTTCCATTATATATGCCATAAAAAGCAAAAATTATGAAGAGATTTTAATGTTTCATCGTATTTTTAGCAACAAAACATTTCTAATAAAACAAGGCATTAAATGCGAAAATTAAAATCATGTCATTAGATATAGTTAATATCCGAAACCAATTCCCGATACTGAAGCAAAAGATATATGGCAAGCCACTGATTTATTTCGACAGCGCCGCTTCGACCCAGAAAGTGGTGGATGTTTTGCTGGCCGAACGCCGCCTTTCTATCGAATATTACGGAAACATTCACCGGGCTGCCCACTTTATGGCCGATAAAGCCACTGCCGATTTTGAAGCCGTGAGGACACAGGTAGCCGGTTTTATCGGCGCCGGCTCGCGTGAAGAGATTATTTTTACCAAAGGATCGACCGAAAGCATAAACCTGGTGGCCTTTTCGTATGGTGAAGCGTTTGTTGGCGAGGGCGACGAAATTATTGTTTCGGAAATGGAGCACCATTCGAACATAGTACCCTGGCAGTTGCTCGCACAGCGCAAAAATGCAAAGGTGGTAATGTTTCCTTTCTCCGATATCGGTGAATTGAAAACCGGCCTTCTCGACCAACTTATAACTGAGAAAACAAGAATTATTGCCGTGTCGCATGTATCGAATGTACTTGGGACAATTAACCCTGTTAAAGAGATAACTTCAATAGCCCATGCCCGTGGCGTTAAGGTATTGGTTGACGGGGCACAGGCTGTTCAACATATTCCGGTAAATGTGCAGGAACTGGATGCCGATTTTTACGTGTTTTCGTCGCACAAGATTTACGGGCCAAACGGAGTGGGCATACTTTACGGAAAAAAAGAATTGCTCGCTGCAATGCCCCCATACCAGGGCGGCGGCGAAATGATAGCAGAGGTTAGCTTTGCCGGAACTACATTTAACGAACTGCCCTATAAATTTGAAGCCGGCACTCCACATATAACAGGTGTGGTGGGGTTGGGCGCCGCGCTGACTTTCATCACCAATATCGGGATTGAAAATGTAGCTGCCCACGAACAACAGCTCATGGAATATGCCACCCGAAAGCTTCGGGAAATTGAAGGAATGACCATATATGGAAACAGCCCTAAAAAATCGGGTGTAATCGCCTTCAACATCGAAAACCTTCATCCCTACGATATCGGAATGTTGCTCGACAAAATGGGCATTGCCGTGCGCACAGGCCGCCATTGTGCCGACCCGGTGATGGAACATTATAAAATTCCGGGTTCAGTGCGTATCAGTTTCGGGGTTTACAATACCATCGAAGAAATCGACCATTTTATTGAGGCTCTAAAAAAAGTAAAGTCGATGCTGGCCTGATGAAACCATGAAAAAGTACCTGCCCGACTGGTTCATAACCGGATTACTGCTCATGATTTTTATTGCCTGGATTGTTCCGGGCGTGGGTATGAGTTACAGTCCGGTAAACCTCGGATTGATTATCGACATTGGTGTAGTATTGATTTTCTTTTTTTATGGATTAAAACTCGATCCACAAAAACTAAAACGGGGAATGAGTAACTGGAAAATGCACCTGGCTATTCAGCTTACCACTTTCCTTCTGTTTCCTTTATTGATTCTGCCATTTTATCCATTGCTGAAAGGTACAACGTACGAAATGTTCTGGATGGGTATATTTTTTCTGGCAGCATTACCCTCAACAGTTTCATCATCGGTGGTAATGGTTTCAATAGCAGGCGGCAATATTCCCGGCGCTATCTTCAACGCAAGCATATCCGGAATTATAGGCATTGTGATGACTCCTTTCTGGATGGGGCTATTCCTGACTGCCAGCGGTGGAGGTTTCGATTTTTCGGATGTGCTGATAAAACTGATCACCCAAATCATACTACCAGTTGTTGCAGGCTTAATCCTTCATCCGTTTTTTGTACGCTGGGTAAACCGGTACATGAAACCGTTGGCTGCTTTCGACAAAATCATTATCCTGCTGATTGTTTATGAATCGTTCAGTCATTCATTCCTTAGCGGAATGTTTTCATCGGTAAGCTGGATAACCCTGGGCGGTTTGTTTGTGGTGGTGGTGATTATTTTCTTTATGGTTTTATATTTCATCCACTGGTTAGGAATAAAGCTGAATTTCTCTCGCGAAGATAGTATTACGCTGCAGTTTGCCGGCACAAAAAAATCGCTGGTGCATGGTTCGGTTTTCGCAAATGTTTTATTTTCGGGAATCAGCGGAGCGGGTATTTATCTGCTCCCAATTATGATCTACCACGCATTTCAGCTGTTCTACATCAGCGTGCTGGCACGTAAAATGGCTGTTAATCAGACAAACCGGCAGGTTTAGTAAGTTTGAATATCTTCCTCCAGGCCTCCTCGCATTGCGTCAACATGAAAAGTTTATGGTATTGCAGGTTGCGCCCCCGTTTGAAATTGGCAAATGGTGCAGGATCAACTCCCCATTCAACCGTAATGAGTTGAATATCGGTAACCGGCCTCGACGAGTCGAATATAGCAGGATTAATTCGCGCAAGCGGATTTGATCCCGGGTGCCCGGGCGGGGTTAAGCCCGAAGTATTCAATGCCTCCGATTCGGACCAATGTGCCTGCGAACGCCTCTCGGTTGGCGACATGGCATTAAGTTCGGCCCTGAGTTTTCGCACCCCCTCGCGCCATACTCCGATTTGCATGGAAAGGTACTGCGACTTCGAAATGGCTGCAAGGCTGTCGGCTCCGGCCTCCAAAATCCTCTTTTCGGTTATCTCATAATTCTCTTTTAACTTGCGGGCAAGCAGCGGGTCGAAACGGTGCATTTTTTCGTATGCTTCTTCAAATTCAGCCCTTCTATTTAAAGCTTCTTCACCCGAAAGTGACAAGAATCTTTCTTTAGACTGGGGCAAAGCCGCAATCCGCTGGTCTTCTTCAATAATTTCGTTAAAATGACGTATCAGCGCCATGATAAAATCTTCCCTCACTACAGGGATATAAAGCGGCAAAACACTGCCGCTCACAACCGTAATCTCTTTCTGGGTACTTGCAAATCTGTAAACCGGGTATCCCCAGAAATCGGAAACCATTTTCGGTTGAAGCCATATATCGTCAATGATATGGGTGGCTACAAGTTTCTCGTGATCATTTATAGAAATGGTTACGGTAGCATCGGTTTTTTTGTCGTAACAAGGTTTTTCGTTACAAACCATTGTTACATAAAACTCGAATTGTAACGATCCCCTCAGCAATTCATATTCATTGAAATCAGCATGAGGCAATGTTTTGCTGCTGATCACAAGTTTAACCCCCTGTGGCGGATCCAATACCGGACACCCCTTTAAAAAAGATGATACCAAAGAAAGATTTTCTTTCATGACCGGTTCGATACGCATCTGTTTACGGGTTAATCCACTGGCGGGTATGTATGATTCCTCAATTGGCCCGTCGATAAAAGGCATAAAACGTTCGCCCCGGTAAAGAATTATTTCGTCGGAAAAAACAGGGGAATCCTGCGCCCCTGTATATCCGGGCCAACCCATCAGGAATATGATTCCGATAATAACAGCGAATTTCCCTTGTTTTGTCATTTCAAAAATCAATTACGACACCATAATAAAACGCAAAGTAAATGCAAAGAGCTGAATTTTACATGCATAACTGCAGAAAACGCATTTTTCTTTGCACTTACTTTATTCTGGCTAACGACTTTTTTAATCGTGGTTGCTCCCTAATAAAAATACGATCAGTAATTGATACACTCCAATTCAAAAAATGCCTGGTCATGCTCACAAGCCGGACATTTTTTTGGCGGCTTTTTCGATTCGTGAAGGAAACCGCAAACCCTGCATTTCCATACCACTTTATCCTCGCGTTCAAATACCTTCCCCTCGTTCAGGTTTTGATATAATTTAAGGTAACGGTCTTCGTGGGCCATTTCGACCTTGGCAATGGTTTTAAAAACCGTGGCAATTTGCTTAAATCCCTCTTCTTCGGCAATTTTTGCAAATTCAGGATAGAGCATGGTCCACTCCTCATTTTCGCCTTCGGCTGCTGCTTTCAGGTTTTCGAGTGTTGTACCTATTTTACCTGCAGGGTAAGTTGCGGTAATTTCAACCATCCGTCCTTCCAGAAATTTGAAAAACCTTTCTGCATGGGCTTTTTCGTTGATTGCCGTTTCTTCGAATAGGGCTGCAATTTGCTCCAATCCTTCTTCGCGTGCCTTTTGTGCGAAAAAATCATACCGGTTTCGTGCCTGCGATTCACCGGCAAATGCTTTTAAAAGGTTTTGCTCTGTTCTTGTTCCTGCTAATGATTTCATACTTTAAATTTTTGGGTTTTATTGACATAAAAATAATCATTTGTGTTTTATAAAAAACACGAACAATCAATTTAGAAACAGTTCAAACAATTCATGGGATAATAATTTGCCGGAAAATGAAAAATTCCGACATTTGCATCCTTAAATTTGAGCAACGCATAACAATGACCATTGAGGAAGTACAAAAAGAGATAATTGAGGAATTTTCGGTTTACGACGACTGGATGGATAAGTACGGATACCTGATCGAACTTGGCAATAGCCTGCCCGAACTTCCGGCATCGGAAAAAACCGACGAACACCTGATAAAAGGCTGCCAATCGAGGGTTTGGTTGGTTCCCGAACTGAAAAACGGGAAAATCTATTTCAGGGGAGAGAGCGACGCCGTTATTGTAAAAGGCCTTGTGGCACTTTTGCTGAGGGTAGCGTCGGGTCGTACCCCAAAAGAACTGATCGATTGTGATATGCACTTTATCGACGATATCGGCCTGAAGCAACATTTATCTCCTACCCGATCGAACGGCCTTTTGGCTATGGTGAAACAAATCAGGCTTTATGCTGTTGCTTATAACAAGGTTATGGAAAGGAACTGATTATGGACAAAAGAATTGATCAGATAATAGCTAACCTCAAAGATGTTTATGACCCCGAAATTCCGGTCAACATTTATGATCTGGGGCTGATCTACAACGTGGATATCGATGAAAACGATACCGCCCACATTGTGATGACCCTTACGGCCCCTGGTTGCCCGGTTGCCGACATGCTGCTTGAAGAAACCCGTCATTCGGCCATTCTGGTTGAAGGCGTTAAGGATGCACAGGTAGAACTGACCTTCGACCCGCCCTGGGATAAATCGATGATGAGCGAAGAAGCCAGGCTTGAATTGGGGTTCTTTTAAATCCTTATTTATTAAGGGTTCCTATAACCTCCATATTTACTCTTCTGACTTTATCCTCATTTAACTTTACAACTTTCCGGTCATAGGTCATAAGTCCGTTTACTTCCACTTCTACATCGGTGGTTTGTG
>CAZMDP010000105.1:0-6691 GCA_964565015.1 uncultured Prolixibacteraceae bacterium
CATCAGAACTGATTGAAAGTGAACTGTTTGGTCACGAAAAAGGCGCTTTTACTTCAGCCATCAAACAGCGAAAGGGGAAATTTGAGCAGGCCAACGGCGGCACCCTGTTCCTCGACGAAATTGGTGATATGAGCCTTTCAGCCCAGGCAAAAGTGTTACGCGCCTTACAGGAAAATATCATCAGCCGTGTGGGTAGCGATAATGCCATCAAAGTTGACGTAAGGGTTATTGCTGCTACCAATAAGAACCTTTCTGAAGAGATTGAAAAGGGAAATTTCCGCGAAGACTTATATCACAGGCTTAGTGTTATCCTGATCAGGGTACCTACCCTAAACGAACGTTTGGAAGACATACCGCTTTTGGCCGCCCATTTTATACAGCAGATTTGCAGCGAGTATGGGATACCCGAGAAAACACTTACCGAAGATGCGGTAAAGGAGTTGCAGAAAATTGAATGGACCGGAAACATCAGGGAATTCAGAAATGTAATTGAACGCCTGATTATACTGTGCGATAAAAAAATTACTGCTTCCGATGTACTTGCTTATGCCGCACCCTTAAAATAGTTTTACTGGAAAATTTTCTCCTATTCGGGTAAGTATATTCTTTACTCATAGCCGAATTGTTACTTTTGCGCTGCTTTTAACAGAAAATAATATGATCAGGGATAAAAAAGTTGTAGTGGTTTTACCTGCCTACAATGCCGAAAAAACCTTGAAGGTTACCTACGATGAGATTGATTTTACTATAGTTGATGAGGTCATTCTGGTTGATGACCTCAGTCGCGACGATACCTTGAAAGTAGCACGCGAGCTAGGTATCCGGCATATTGTTGAACACCAGGTTAACCGCGGTTATGGCGGCAATCAGAAAAGCTGTTACAAAAAAGCGCTTGAGTTGGGGGCCGATATTGTTATTATGCTCCATCCTGATTATCAATATACACCGTTGTTGATTCCGGCCATGTCGCACTTGCTGGCAAGTGGTTTATACCATGTAGTTCTCGGATCGCGCATTCTTGGAAAAGGCGCTCTGAAAGGGGGAATGCCTATTTATAAATATGTGGCTAACCGGTTTCTTACCCTCTTCCAGAATATTCTGATGAATGCCAAACTGTCGGAATACCATACCGGTTACAGGGCATTTACCCGAAAAGTACTTGAGTCGGTCAATTATGAAGCCAACTCGGATAACTTTATTTTCGATAACCAGATGCTTGCACAGATTTGGTATCAGGGGTATGAAATCGCTGAAATTACCTGCCCGACGAAATATTTCGATGAAGCCTCAAGCATAAACATTAAAAACAGTACCATTTACGGGTTGGGTGTTTTGAAAACTTCCCTCGAATATCGGCTGAATAAATGGAAACTGATAAAATCAAAAATTTTCGAACCTAAAAAGTAACCCGTTTTCAACTAAATATACTCATCACCAAACGAAACGCCCATTTTACGTGCGATTTCAATCATTGGGTTGTTAGGTTCAACAAGGCGTGTTCTGCCCCCCACTTCTTCAAGTGGAACTGCTTCTAACCGTGTTTCTTTCACTGCAACCATAGTTCCGAAACACCCTTTCGCAATACATTCGGCTGCAAAGAAACCGTAACGGGTAGCCAGAATTCTGTCGGTAGGGGTTGGACTTCCACCGCGTTGCAAATATCCAAGAACCGTTTCTCGGGTTTCAATTCCTGTATAAGTTGTAATAGCTTCCGAAAGATAATGTGCAGCCGAACTCTTGTGCGGATGGTCAATGCCTTCGGCAACAACCACAATCGAGTAGGCTTTGTTTTCTTCGTATCTGCTTTCGATTTTTTTACAAACCGAACGAATGTTGTGCGGCAGTTCGGGTAATAAAATAATATCGCCGCCCCCTGCCAAACCTGCGTAAAGAGCAAGCCATCCTGCATTATGTCCCATCACCTCTATAATCATTACCCTTTGGTGCGAGTTGGCAGTTGTGTGCAAACGGTCGATGGCCTCGGTGGCAATATACACAGCAGAGTCGAAACCAAAGGTTACATCGGTACCCCAAACGTCATTGTCGATGGTTTTGGGTATCCCGATTACATTGAGGCCTTCTTTCGACAACATATTGGCCGTTTTCATGGTGCCATTGCCACCAATACAAACGAGTGCATCAAGGCCAAGATTTTCGTAGTTATGTATAATGTGATGGGGTTTAGCATTAGGTTCGCCTCCATTACCCACAAGCTTAAACGGTTTTTCGCGCGAGGTCCCAAGTATGGTCCCCCCAAGGGTTAAAATTCCCGATAACTGATTTTCTTTCAGTTCGATATAATCGTTGTTGATAAGTCCGGTATAGCCTGCCCTGAAACCGATTACTTCCATGCCATATTCGACAATGGCCGTTTTTCCAACCCCCCTGATGGCAGCATTCAATCCAGGGCAATCGCCGCCGGCTGTCAGAATACCGATCCTTTTCTTTCTTTTCGACATAATGTTATGTTTTTGGATAGCTGATAATAATAATGTTTTAAAACTCGGCGGCGAAATTATAAAAAACATTGACTGATTGTCCTTTTTTAATATTTTTGTGATGGCAGAAATCAACGTAATTTTTTAATTTTAAAACAAATAACAATGAAAAAAATTTCAGTTATTCTCATGGCAGTAACATTTGTGGTTTTGTATGCCTGTCAGGGTGGGCAGCAAAAATCGCAGGGCACCGATGCAACCAAATCGGCCGAAGTTGGCCCTAACCAATTAACCGAAGAGGAAAAAGCCGAAGGTTGGGTACTTCTGTTTGATGGTGAAACAACTACCGGATGGCGTGGCGTAAACAAAGATCATTTTCCTGCTGCATGGATAATCGAGGATGGCGCGTTGAAATGCCAGGGATCGGGGCGTGGCGAAGCCGGCGCAGCCGATGGTGGTGACATCCTCTACGATAAAGAATTCAGCAACTTTATCTTATGTCTTGAATGGAAAATCTCCGAAGGTGGCAACTCAGGAATATTTTACCTAGGTAAAGAAGTTGAAGGTTGGCCGATCTGGAAAACCGCACCCGAAATGCAGGTACTCGACAATGAGCGCCATCCCGATTCATTCCTCGGAGTTGATGGCAACCGTAAAGCAGGTTCGCTCTACGACCTGATTCCGGCAAAACCACAAAACGCAAAACCTGCAGGTGAATGGAATACCGTCGAAATTCTGGTTTACAGGGGTACGGTTGTTCACAAACAGAACGGCGAAACTGTACTTGAGTACCACCTCTGGACCGATGAATGGAACAAGTTGGTTGCCGGTTCTAAGTTTCCGGCATTAAATCCCGATTGGGCCAATGTTCCCGAGTCAGGTTACATTGCTCTTCAGGACCATGGCGACGACGTATGGTTCCGCAGCATAAGGATAAAAGAATTATAAAATTACCGAATTGAAAATTAAAGCCATTCCTCAGGGAGTGGCTTTTTTTATGGTAAATAACCCGAAGCGCTCAATATCTCCTGATAATTTTTATTCTCCATTAGTTGTTCTAAAGTAACATCCGGATTACGCTTCAGATATTTTCTGATGATCTGCCTACCAAGCCATGCACCTGTCCGCGCGTGCGATTCCAGCGGAAAACCGTTGGTATGTGGACCATCGTTTATATAACGGACAATGTCCATCTTTTTTGTCGAGTATAACAGTTCATGTTCTATCAGGTAAGTCCATATTTGAGGTTCGTTTTTTTTGCACCATTCAGTCTGTTTGGCTGTGAAACCCGTAATCAGCGTATCAGGGGCTTCTGGCATCATGGCTTCCAGAAAATAGAGCAGTTTTCCCTCGTGCACAATATGGTCGAGCAGGGTAGTGGCTTTGCTCCCTATTTCAAATTCTCCCATGGCCCAAACATACAATGCATCGGCAGGGATCATTTCGGGGATCATTTTACGCTGTTTATAACGGGGAAAGCCAAGCATCGGGTAATACGCTGTTTCGGCACCCAGATATTTGTCGAGGCTTATCCCTATGAGGCCTTCGGCTACAAATGCCGATTCATTGAATCCGGAAATACAGGTATAAATGGTTGGCAATGGTTTACCGGGAAAGTAATAGCGGTAATGCTTAAATGCATCGGTCAATCTTTTCTGGACTGGTGAGAAATCTGCAAACTTTTCGGAAACCAGGCGGTAAACCGATTGGATCATGGTATCGGTCAGAAAAGCGTGGACGCCTTCAACTACCTCTTCTTCATCGAAAAAACCGATCCGGATAATCTGAGCTGAAAACAGGTCGGTAAATTCGGGGTATCGTTCTCTGATGGATAAAATATTCTCAAATGTCGGGTTATTCCCAAAAGAAACCAGTTCTTTTTCGTATCTGATAATTTCCACTTCGTCGGTTATGCCCGAAATGTTTACCTTCAGCGGATTCCGGTTGCACGAATAGAGAATCGCAAAAACTGTAAAAGCCAATATTATCTTAAAAATCGGTTTCATGGTTAAAATCTTTATATGCTATTACGATAACTTCATTACAATATTGCGAAAGTGTATGAAAAAGCGGAGATTTGCAACCATAAAATTGTCGGGTTATGAAGATTGCATTGGCGCAGCTTAACTACCGTATTGGTGATTTTGAGGGGAATTCAGAAAAAATTGCCGGAGCGATACGCAGGGCAAAACATGAAAATGCCGATTTGATTGTATTTTCGGAACTGGCTATAACCGGATACTATCCCCACGATCTGCTTGAGCGTAAGGAATTTATCGAAATGGCCGAACTGACCATGCACCATTTGGCTAAAGAATGTGTGGGTATAGCCGCCCTTGTGGGAGGGCCTGCTATAAACCAGTCCGAAAGGGGGAAGAAACTCTTCAATGCAGCCTGGTACCTGGCCGATGGAAAAGTTCAGCAAACCTTTTATAAAACCCTGCTTCCGACCTACGATATATTTGACGAATATCGCCATTTTGAACCCAACCGCGATTTCAGGGTACTTAAAGTGGCAGGTAAAAGGCTTGCTGTTACCATTTGTGAGGATGTCTGGGACGAACAACCTACATTCAGCGAGTTTGGGAAAGATAAAATCTATCAGGTATCCCCACTCGAAGAGTTGAGCCGGTTTTCGCCCGATCTGATCATCAATTTGTCGGCTTCGCCCTTCTCGTACAACCAGGAACAATGGCGAAAGGAGATTTTGAGGAAGAAAGCAGTGCAATATGGCGTGCCACTAATCTATGTCAACCAGGTAGGGGCGCATACCGAATTGATTTTCGATGGCGGTTCGGTAGTCCTTTCACCCAGTGGCGAAGTTGTGCACGAACTGAACTATTTCAGGGAAGATTTCAGGGTAGTTGATATTGAAAACCTTTCTACAGGGTTAACCCAACCGCAGGCTGATACAATAGTTAGGATTTACGATGCTTTGGTAATGGGCATCCGCGATTATTTTAAAAAATCGGGTTTTACAAAGGCTACTCTTGGCCTGTCAGGTGGAATCGATTCCGCCGTGGTGGCAGCCCTTGCCGTTGAAGCCCTTGGCGCCACCAATGTGAGGGTTTTGTTGATGCCTTCAAAATTTTCGTCGCAGCATAGTATCGACGATGCAGTTGCATTAGCCCGAAACCTTGGCATACAATACGATATAATTCCTATTCAGGAAGCGGTCGAAGCGTTCGAAAGAGGGCTTGCACCAATATTTAAAGGGCTGAATTCCGATGTTACCGAAGAAAACATTCAAGCCAGGGCACGTGGAATATACCTTATGGCCTTATCGAATAAATTCGGACATATCCTGCTCAATACCACCAATAAAAGCGAATGCGCGGTAGGTTATGGTACCCTTTATGGCGACATGAACGGCGGCCTTTCGGTTCTCGGCGATGTTTACAAAACCGACGTTTACCGGTTGGCCCATTACATAAACCGGAACGGAGAGGTCATTCCCGAAAATTCAATACTGAAGCCACCATCGGCCGAACTGAGACCCGGACAAAAAGATACCGATTCGTTGCCAGAGTACGATGTGCTTGATAAAATCCTTTTTCATTATATCGAACTTAATCAGTCGCCTGCCGATATTGCCCTTTTAGGTTTCGACATGGGATTGGTACAAAGGATAGTTCGTATGGTAAATTCAAACGAGTACAAACGTTTTCAGGCAGCACCTATTCTAAGGGTAAGTTCAAAAGCATTTGGCTTCGGGCGGAAAATGCCCATCGTTGCCAGATTCTAAAATCTCAATTTCTGAGCAGGTTATTGGTCAAAAAAATATAAATTTGAAGCCCGGAATTGTAATTTTTCCAATATGTTATACACCGAAGGGTTTAAAGAAATTCTCGAAAATCCGAAATCGTTGTTTTTTGTCCTTTCTGATGAAGACAAAAAGGAAATTAGGAAACATGTATCGTTTACCCGGTATAAACGAAATGAAATGGTTTTCAGGGAAGGCGATAAGCCTTCGGGTTTTATGATGCTGGTGAAAGGGAAACTTAAAATCTTTAAGGAAGGCGTTGGTGGAAGAGAACAGATTATCCGCTTATCGAAGGCACTTGGCATTATAGGTTACCGTGCCGTTTTTGCGGGCGAAAATCATATTGCATCTGCCGTAACCCTCGAAGATTCGGTAGTGGCCAATGTTGACCTCGACTTTATCTATAAACGCGCACTCAAAAACAGTGATTTTTCGTTAGGGATTATCCGAAAACTGGCCAAAGAACTTGGTTTTGCCAATGCACGTACAG
>CAZMDP010000106.1:0-207 GCA_964565015.1 uncultured Prolixibacteraceae bacterium
AAAAGATAAAGGCCTTTGGCGATGCAGGTGTTCCGGTTGCAAAGGAACCTTCGGAAATACCCGCTTTACTGAAAGAAAGACTGAAAAAGAAAAAATAAAGTGCGATGAGAACTTTTATTCAGAAAAAGAATTTTAGCCTCTTGTTTTTTGTTCTGATTGCAGTTCTGGTTGTTGCCGGATGTGCCGATGTGACCAACATCGATGCCT
>CAZMDP010000106.1:217-6690 GCA_964565015.1 uncultured Prolixibacteraceae bacterium
CCGAACCTTATGGTTTTCTGGGGGGATTGTGGCACGGAATAATTGCGCCATTTTCATTTTTTGGCAGTTTATTCAGCGATAAAATTGCCATGTATGCCGTGAATAACAACGGCGGCTGGTACGACTTCGGTTTTGTAATTGGTGCGGGTATCCTTTTCGGGGGCGGCAGCAGGGCAGCCAAACGATAATTTGATTAGGATCAATTTGCTAAAAGCGGTTGGGGGAATTTATTCCTCCATCCGCTTTTTTTGTTTTGGTACAGGTTTCGGGACAAATTCTAAAGTAATGTTTTCCCCTTTCATAATCAGGTTGTTGTCGCTTGGCGAAATTTGAAGCTTTTTCTCACCGATTGCAGAAAGAAATTTTTGTTCGGCTTCAAGATCGGAACATGCCATTTTTGTAGCCGCTACCATGCCAAACCAGATAGTGTCATTTATTGTTTCATACTTTCCGAAAAAACGGTTACATCCGGCAAAGCCTGAAAATCTCTTTTCCTGGTCGTCGAAAGTAATGTAAGTTTTTTCCAATGACCCTGGTGACATTTTTACCGGTTCGCCATTTATCGATTTCAGATGAAAGTTTTTGTCGGATAAAAATTTTATTGTCGATTCCGGATCATTTAAGGACAGAACTTTATGCTGAGCCCTGCATCCTGAGCATATTACAAACAAACCAAAGGCAAGAATGGATAACAACCTCATAATATGTATTTTTAGGGGTATAACGAACAAATATGTTACCATAAATTCTAATCAGGATCAGGTTTTTGGCCTTATTTTCAAACGTTGTCCAACTTTTAGACCCGATGAATTGGTGATGTTGTTCAATCGCCTGATATCGGCATCCGAAACGCCCGGGTACATTTGCGCAATACGCCAGAGGTTATCGCCACTTTTTACGGTATAGTATTCGTAATCGGTATCCGATGTGGAAGCTACAACCGGTTCGGGGGCTGCTGTTGGCTGCGTAGCTACGGGTTGGCCGATAAGCTCCTGTTTTGCATTGAAAGAAAGCAGGTTAATGCGCTCATAATGTGCTTTTTTATCTTCCGGTACATAAATAGTAAGCCTTTGACCAATCCTGATCATGTTCCGGCTGATGTTGTTCCAGTCGCGCAGATCGTTGACATTTACGTTGAACCATCGGGCAATATGACTGGGTGTATCGCCCGACTTTACGGTGTAGCTGACACGCGCTTTTCCCCTTATATCGGCGGGCGTATGAGGGGCTGTTCCCGTAGTCGATGAGCGTGGCGTTACCAGCGTGTTGTTCGGGAAATAAGTGTCGCGATCGTGGGCAAATATGGCATCGTTACGGTCGATAAATGCAGAAATGTACTCCATGGGAATCCTTAATGGAAGCGGATTTTCGGCAGTTGCCGGAATTACATCCCTGCGGTAAATCGGGTTCATTTCCCTGATGACCGAAATATCAAGATTAAGCCTGTCGGATATCTGGTTGAAATGCAGGTAATTATTCACCATAATGGTGTCGGTGGTTAGGTGAAAGAGGGGCGTGCGTGGCATCAACTGATGCTCGCGGTAGTAATTCATCACATAAGTAGCGGCAATATATGCCGGAACATATCCCCTGGTTTCGCGCGGCAGTGCGTAATATATTTTCCAGTAATCGGTATGGCCGTTGCTTCGCCTTATTGCTTTATTTACGTTGCCTGGCCCGCAGTTGTAAGCAGCAATCACCAGGTGCCAGTCGCCATAAATATCGTATAACTGTTTCAGGTAACGTGCTGCCGCATCGGTCGATTTCAGCACATCGCGGCGCTCGTCAATAAAAGTCGATACATCCATATTAAGGTACTTTGCCGTTCCATACATGATCTGCCACAGGCCTACAGCACCCGCCCTCGATACCGCAAACGGGTTAAGGGCCGATTCGATTATGGCAAGGTATTTCAGCTCCTGTGGAAGGTTGTAACGGTCGAAAATCTCTTCAAAAATCGGAAAATAAAACGACGACAGGCCGAGCATAATTTCAACCTGGTTCCGTTTACGGTAAGTGTACATCTCGATAAAGTCGCGCACCACTTTATTGTAAGCCATGGGTACAGCGGTGTGCAGTTTTTCAATCCGGGCAATCAGAACCGAATCGGGAATCTGCATATCGAGCGGTATGGTAAAATCAAATTCGCTGCTGTCGGGCAAAAAGATGTTGCTCACATACCAACTGTGCACCATACTGTCGAGTTTCTCGGCAAACATGGCCCGGATTACCTCGTCGGGTTGAATATAGATTGCTTGGTGTGAAGTGGTATCGATGGAGGTTACAACATATTGGCCAATCCTGCGGATATTTTCATTGGCATTCGATAATATGGCCGAAAAAAACATCATTGCAGGGATTAACCATAACTTCGTATGTTTAATCATCGTTTTTTCAATATTTTGTATTCTTCATTGGTAGCTTCCAAATATAGCTTTCAAAATCGAATTGTGCAATTCAGCGCAAATATATTTTTGTTATGCCATTGATCTATTGTGGGTTGCCACCGAAGGGTCAGGTCATCGCTGATATCCCAGTTGAAAAAATGGGCATCAACACTGGCGTCAATAATATTTAAGCCATAGAAACCAACCGTCAGGATAACCAAAAGGTCCCGATTTCTCCGGAAATAATCCTGACGTCTTAAAAGCCCGTATTTTAACCTTTCGACATCTGAAGGGTTATCCAGATTGTAGTAAATAATCTGTTTAAGGTTCATATACGATGTGGTGGAGTCGTCACCGTCGGTTAAATCGCGGTAAGCATTCTTACTTATCTGGTAATTATTATTGTTCCATCCAATAAAATAGCCAAATGCAGCGAAACCTCCATAAACAAGGGGAATTTTCCAGTATTTTTTGTTGTATGCCTGCCCAAGCCCTGGAAGTATTGCCGAATAGATGGCGGCTTTCCGGGGAGAATGCTCTTCCTCAACTTTTTTTGTGAGAGGTTGCGAAACGGGCTGAAGAATTGTATCTGAGGGAAGAATCATTGTAACCGAAGTGTCGGTAGGGGCAACAACAGATGAAACGGTATCGGCAGGCAATTCCTGAGCATTAATCTTGAATGCCTGTGTCAGGATCAGAAAACCGGCAATTAATATTAGTTTACAATTTCTTACGGTCACCATTAAAAGTTTTGCTGATGATTGATTTGCTCTGAAAAACAGCAAATAAACAGCATTATTATTTCGTTTCGAGTAATTTAACAATTTTTTGCAGCTCTTCTTCCGATTTAAAAGGGATAACAATTTTACCTTTTCCGCGGTTATCGGCCGTTAATTTTACCGGAGAGGCAAAAAACCTATCGAGTGCTTCCTTAAAGGTTCCAAAATGGTGCGGATAACGGGGTGCCCCCTTTTTTTTGTTTTCCAGTTCTTTTCGCTCTTCGTTCAGGTTTCTGACGATCTCTTCTACCTTTCGCACCGAAAAATCGTATTTCTTTATCTGCTCGAAAATCATGACCTGGGTATCGGCATCATCAACATTAACCAGCGCCCTTGCATGGCCCATCGAAAGTTCCCTGTCGATAAGCCCTTTCTGGATTACAGCGGGTAATTTCAGCAATCGAAGGAAGTTTGCGACGGTCGATCGTTTTTTGCCCACCCTGGCGCTGAGAACTTCCTGAGTAAGGTTGCACTCTTCAATCAGGCGCTGGTAGCTAAGTCCAATCTCAATAGGGTTCAGGTCCTCGCGCTGAATGTTTTCAACCAGTGCCATTTCGAGCATCGAGTCGTTATCCACTTCGCGGATAAATGCCGGGATTTTCCCCAGTCCGGCCAGTTGTGCTGCCCTGAAACGCCGCTCTCCGGCTATGATCTGATATTTATTGTCAGCAATCTTACGAAGGGTAATAGGTTGTATCAACCCAATCTCTTTAATAGAAGAAGCCAGTTCTTCGAGTGATTCCTGGTCAAAATTTGTTCGTGGCTGATACGGATTGGCCTCAATCAGGCTTAATTCCACATCGGCAACACCCGAAATTTGTTCTTTTACAATATCGGCATCTTCAATAAGGGCTCCAAGTCCCCTGCCCAGGACACTCTTTTTCACCATATCTGCTATTTATAATTGGTTAATTTTTCTTCGTTGTGCATGGTGGTTAGGCCGTTACGCTGCAAAATTTCACGGGCCAGGTTCATGTGGTTAATGGCACCCTTTGAACTGGCATCGTACAATACTACGGGCTTGCCATGACTTGGCGCTTCGCTCAGTTTTACGTTACGCTGGATCACCGTTTCGAAGACCATATCCTGAAAGTGCCGTTTTACCTCTTCGTAAACCTGGTTCGACAAATTGAGCCTCGAATCGTACATGGTCAATAGAAAGCCTTCAATGTCGAGCGACGGGTTCAAACGGTTCTGGATTATTTTTATCGTATTCAGCAGTTTTCCAAGTCCTTCGAGGGCAAAATACTCGCATTGTACCGGTATGATAACCGAATCGGCGGCCGTCAGTGCGTTTACGGTTATAAGCCCAAGCGAAGGTGAACAGTCAATCAGTGTAAAATCGTATTCTTCTTTCAATCCTTCGATGGTATGTTTTAAAACCTTTTCGCGGTTGGGCAGGTTGAGCATTTCAATTTCGGCGCCCACCAGGTCGATGTGCGAAGGGATTAGGTCGAGGTTGGCAATATCGCTGTGAAGAATGATCTTGCGGATGTCGATTTCATCAACAATACATTCGTAAATGCTGGTTTTAATGGTTTTCAGGTCGAAACCAAGACCCGATGTGGCATTGGCCTGCGGATCGGCATCGATCACGAGCACCTTTTTTTCGAGTACCGCCAGGCTGGCAGCCAGGTTAATGGTTGTGGTTGTTTTGCCAACACCGCCTTTCTGGTTGGCTAAAGCTATAATTTTACCCATATAAAACGATTATTTTGACGCGGGTCAAAGTTATTATTTTTTCAAAAATGGTTGAAACGGTTTTGTCCGGTTAAGTGTTGCATGCGAGGTTTAGTTTTGAACAGAGAGGTCCGATTTTACAAGTTCATTCGATAAAACAGCCCTGTCGATGGGTACTACGCCAACTTTTTCACAAACCAGGCCTCCTGCAATGTTCGATAATAAAGCCATAATCCTTGGTTCGACCCCCGAGGCGAGGCAAAGGCTCGAAACACTCAATACCGTGTCGCCAGCTCCCGAAACATCGGCTATATACCTGATCTGCGCTGGGTAATAAGTCTGGCTAACACTGTTGCTTAGAAATACTCCTAATTCGGAAAGGGTTATGAAAATGAATTTGAAGAATTTCTCCTTTTTATATTGCTCTGCAGCTTTTTTCAGGGTTTCAATATCACCCTTTTTGATATTTTGCCCTATTCCTTCCGCAAATTCCTTTAAATTGGGCTTGAAAAGGTCAACATGGTCGTAAACCTGAAAATTACGTTTTTTTGGATCGACAGCGATAGGTATGTTTTTTTCCTGTGCCAGCACCTGTACCTTTTTAAAAAGCGATGGGGTGATTACTCCTTTATCGTAATCAACAAAAATGATTACATCGATTTTCCGGTTTTCGATGGTTCTTTTAATCGAATTGAAAATCAGCAGTTCAAGGTCGGGGTCAATAAAATCGGTCGATTCTTCATCTACCCTTGCTATATGTTGCCCCCCGCTGATAATCCTGCTTTTTACCGTTGTAATGCGGTGTGGATCGATAAAAATCCCATCGGTCGAAAGATTGTTTTTTTCCATCAGTTTACGGAACCTGCGGCCTTTTTCGTCATCACCGATTACCGAAAAAAGGAGAGGTGTGGCGCCGAGCGCCTGAATGTTGAGCGATACGTTTGCTGCCCCGCCAAGTCGGCTCTCTTTTTTCATTACCGAAACGATCGGGATCGGGGCCTCGGGCGAAACCCTTTCTACTTTTCCCCATAAATAACTGTCAACCATTGCATCTCCGATAACAAGGGCAGTTATGTTTTCAAATTTGCGAAACAGTTGCTGTATTTCTGATTTATCCACGTCGTTTGTTAATAAACCGCAAAAGTAAGAAAAAATCAGAGAGAGAAAGTGTGTAAAATACACTTAACAATCAATTAAACACAGCTTAATCCGTTATTAAGCCGGGTCAACATCAATCTGTATAATGAGTGTACTGTTACCCGGCTGTTTTTTTACTGTTCCAATCGATTGAATCAATATTTCCCTGATTAAATGAAGATTTTGCGTGCGGGGTACCTTCAACCATATCTCCTTGCTGTAGTAATTTTTAACCCTTGATACCAAAGGATATTCAGGCCCTAGAACCTTAAAAAGGTTTTGCTCTCTGAGCAACCGTGCAAGCAACATAGCCGACGAATCGAGCAGGGACTGTTTTCTGTGTTTGACGGCGATTTTTATCATCCTCGACCAGGGTGGGTAAAAAAATGCTTTACGTTCAGAAAGGTGCCGGTGAATGAACCCCTCGTAATCGTCGTTTTTCAGGTTTTCGATTACCGGGTGCAAGGGTTGCGAAGTTTGAATTATAACT
>CAZMDP010000107.1:0-6688 GCA_964565015.1 uncultured Prolixibacteraceae bacterium
TCGGAATTTCGCGAGCTGTTGTCAGATATACCGAACGTCTTGTTTCCCACGATTTTACCTTCAGGATTCTGGCCGATCTGCGCAGTATACTTTATAAAAGCCTCGATACTAAACCGATAGCCTGGCTTATTGGACACAAATCGGGCGATATGCTGGCACGTCTTGTAACCGATATCGAAACCTTACAAAACAGCTATCTCCGTATCATTATTCCCGCAATGGCAGCAAGTTTCATAATTTTGTTAACTGTTATTGTTTTGTCGCTCTTTAGCTGGCAACTGGCTTTTGCTACACTAATATTTTTATTGATCAGTGGAATAGCTCTGCCATTTTTGGCCATAACTATTTCAAAAGGGGCAGGAGAGAGGGAAGTATCCCTGAAATCGGAAATGAAAGAATTACTGGTCGATCATTTACAGGGTATTCAGGAAATGCATTGGATGAACCAGAAACAGAATTCAATAGATGAAGTTGAAAAAAAACAAAAACAATTAAATCTGCTTCAGTATAAAAATGCCGGTATTTCGGGATTGTTAGAAGGATTGCACAACTTTGCCGCTTTTTTGGGGATGTTCGTGGTTTTAATGCTGGCTATCCCGCTGATAAATTCCGGTGAAATTAAAGGAGTTATGTTGGCCATGCTTACCCTTGGCGTGTTAAGCAGTTTCGAAGCGGTACAGAACCTTGGCAATGCATTTCAGCAATTGGGTACTTATAAAAAAACCGCCCGGCGCATATTTAACATTACAGATTCTCCAAAAGAGGAACAGGAATATTCTATAATTACCGATTTATTGCCCGAACCTTCAATTGTTTTCGATAAAGTCAGCTTTTCTTACGAAACGGAACACATAACTTTAAAGAATATATCCTTTCAGATTGCGTCGAACTCCAAAACAGCTATCGTTGGGTCATCGGGTTGTGGAAAAAGTACATTAATAAATCTGTTGCTGAAACTGTGGGAACCACAATCGGGAACAATTTTTATCAATCGCAACAACATTGGTAATATTCGAGCCGATGAATTGCGTAAGATTTTTTCGGTTGTTCCGCAAGACCCCTATATTTTCAACCGGTCATTGCGCGATAATTTGCTGATCGCTAAACCTGATTCTACGGATGAGGAATTAAACTCTGTGCTTGAAAACATATTTCCCGGAACATTTTCCGCTAACCTCGATACGCTGCTTGGCAATCATGGTTTGCGTCTTTCGGGAGGAGAACGGAAATTATTGTCGATTGCACGGGCATGGCTAAAAGATGCACCTATATGGATTCTTGATGAGCCTACGGCTCATCTCGATGTACATACCGAAAGAAAAATCCTGGAAATAATCCGTAAAGCTACAGAAAATCGTACATTGATAATTGTAACACACAGACTTGTTGATATGCATTTGATGGATCAGATTATTGTTATGGACAGTGGCCAAATAGTTGAAAAAGGAACTCATAGGGAATTACTCGGTTCTCAGGGGATATACTACCGTATGTTGAAGCACCAGGAAGGTTATGAAGATTTTGATATGGTTTGAATTGTTTGGGGTAATCCTCCTGTTGATAAAAAACTTTACCATTTCACGAGTTGCGCATTTATACATTGAACATTGTTCTTCTGGCAAATAGCCGTAAACTGAAAAAATTTAACGGAACGACATAACCGAAATCCCATATGACAGGTATTTTTGAACAGGAAATAAAAGAACTTCATTCATTATTTATAAATTTGTATAAAAAACAATAATTAAATCGATCAAAAAATGACTAACAGACGAGATTTTATCCGCAATGCTGCCCTACTGATGGCAGGTGGCATGATTGTGCGCCCCCACATGGCAGGTGCTGCTTTAATGGCCAAAGGGAAAAAAGCCATTGGGCTTCAGCTGTACTCCCTTCGCGATGCCATGCGTACCGATGCTAAAGCTACGTTGAAAGAAGTGGCAAAAATCGGGTTTCAAACCCTCGAAACGGCCAACTATGCCGATGGACAGATTTATGGCATGGCCCCGGCAGAATTCAAGAAGTATGTAAAAGACCTTGGCATGAAAGTGACCGGTGCCCATCTTGGTGGTCCGCAATACACTAAAGAAAAACATGCCGAAGCTATGGACTGGTGGAAAAAAGCCATCGAGGACCATAAAGCTGCCGGCATGACCTGGATGATTAAACCAAGCATGCCCATTCCAAAAACATTGGCCGAACTGCAAGTTTGGTGCGATTATTACAATGCGGTTGGCGCCGAAGTGAAGAAAGCAGGTATGCGCTTTGGTTTCCACAACCATGCCCGTGAATTTGAAAAAATCGAAGGCGAAATCATGTTCGACTATATGGTAAAAAACACTGACCCGAAACTGGTTATGTTTGAGCTCGATGTATATTGGGTAATGAAAGGCGGCTACAATGCAGTTGATTACATGAAAAAATACCCCACCCGTATCCCGGTCCTGCATATTAAAGATGAGCAGGAAATAGGTGCAAGCGGAACCATCGATTTCAAACCGATTTTTGAAACCGCTTATGCCAATAAAGTGAAAGAATTTTATGTTGAAGTGGAACGTTATAATTTTGAACCCATTGAGAGTGTTCGCCGGAGCTATGAATTTCTGGCAGCTGCGCCGTATGTAAAATAAAATAAGATTCACCGGGTAATAACCCGAATTGCCCGGTGAATTTTAACTATTTTGAGTATTTCAATTTTTTCTCCAAAACACAACCCCAAAATCAAATAAGTGCATAATAGTATAAAAAAATGTAATTCAAAATCGATTTAACCCAAAATTAAGAAATATTTCTTTATTGGTAATTAGGGCATTATAGCCATTAAATGGAAAATCAGTACATATCAATGTTTAATTGGCTTTGAGTATTTACTGACGAACCCTAAATAAAGTATTTTTGCAGTAATTGAATACATCTTAAAATATATGCCATGAAAAAGTATTTGATCACTGTAAACCAAAAACAATACGAAGTTGAAGTAGTAGAGCTAAAGCCTAATCTTTCACGATCTGTCCAGCAAACCACCCAGTCAGTTCCACAAAAATCAGTTGTAAGCGGCAACAACCGCACTGAACTTCCTTTAGGGGCAAATGGTAAAAAGGTTACCGCACCTATGCCGGGAAATGTAATTAAATTGCTTGTTTCGCCCGGCGATCAGGTAAAAACCGGCCAGAAACTATTGGTATTTGAGGCCATGAAGATGGAAAATGACCTGACAGCCCCTTCGGATGGTGTAATAGCTGAAGTAAACGTTACAGAGGGTTCTGTAATCTCGGTCGACCAGCTCCTGATGGTCATTAATTAAGAAACAATTCTACAATTTTCAAAAAACAGAAAACAGTTATGTCAAGGGTAAGAATTACAGAAACAGTACTTCGTGATGCCCATCAATCGCTGATTGCGACACGGATGCGCACAGAAGAAATGTTGCCGATTATTGAAAAACTCGATGAAATTGGCTATCACTCGCTTGAAGCATGGGGCGGAGCCACATTCGATGCATGTATAAGGTTCCTGAATGAAGACCCATGGGAGCGGCTTCGCAAAATAAGAGCCCTTGCCAAAAAAACACCTCTGCAAATGTTGCTCAGGGGGCAAAACTTGCTTGGGTACAAGCATTATGCCGACGATGTGGTGGAATATTTTGTCCAGAAGGCAATCGACAACGGAATGGACATCATTCGGATTTTTGATGCGCTGAATGATCCGCGAAATATCGAAACTTCCATTAAAGCCTGTATCAGGGAGGGTGGCCATGCTCAGGCATGTATTTCATATACCACAAGTCCGGTGCACAGCCTCGAACTTTTTGTGAAAGATGCCATTATCCTTGAATCGATGGGGGCACATTCCATTTGTATTAAAGATATGGCTGGCCTGCTCAGGCCATATGATGCCTATGAATTGATCAGGGCAATTAAAGCGGCTATAAAAATTCCGGTACAATTACATACCCATTACACCAGCGGTGTAGCTTCCATGACCTATCTTAAAGCAATCGAAGCGGGAGTCGATGTGGTAGATACCGCAATATCGCCTATGGCCCTCGGTACATCGCAACCGCCCACTGAGCCACTTGTTGCATCATTGAAGGGAACTGAGCATGATACTGGCCTTGACCTGGTTAAACTCAGCGAGATTGCCGAGTATTTCCGTCCGATGAAGGAAAAATGGATTGAATCGGGACTACTTGATACCAAAGTAATGGGGGTAGATGTGAATGCATTGATTTATCAGGTGCCCGGTGGAATGTTGTCGAACCTGGTTTCGCAATTAAAGCAAGCCAATGCGCTTGAAAAGTATGATGAAGTTCTCAGGGAGATACCAAGGGTCCGCAAAGATTTCGGATATCCGCCGTTGGTTACCCCTTCGAGCCAGATTGTTGGTACCCAGGCTGTTTTTAATGTACTTACCGGTGAGAGGTATAAAATGGTTCCCAAAGAATCGAAAGGGATTGTGAAAGGTGAATATGGAGCCACTCCTGCACCCATTTCGGATGAAATAAAGAAAAAAATCCTTGGTGATGAAGAGGCTATCACTTGTCGCCCGGCCGATCTGATTGAGCCTGAATTGGAAAAGACGCGTGAGGCCATCAGTCACCTTGCCATTCAGGACGAAGATGTCCTTACATATGCCTTACTTCCTCAGGTTGCTGAAAAATTCTTCAAGCTCAGGAACTCGGGTGAATTGGATAAGGTTGTGACCGAAAAAACCGAAGCACAACAACAATCAGCACCCCTTACTGCAGATAATAATCAGAATTGTACCGACGATGAAGTGGTAGCTGTTATTTCATCGGCCATTGCTTCGCTCGAAGAGGCAAATGGTGCCCGATATGCCATTAACAGCATCAGGCAGGTTAACCCCTGGGTGCTTTCGGCCCGTATTAATTACTGAATACTTTTTCATAGGACTTTTTAAGGCTTAATATGCAGGGTTTTTCCCTGCTTTTAAGCCTTTTTTCATAATTTAGGGCAATTGAGCAATAATTATTATGAAACGGAGAAAATTCATTCAACTTTTCTCTGCAGGGGCAAAGTCTGCCGGCTTTGCACCATCGGTTTCGTCTGTCGGAAATTATTTTGAACCGGTTGGCCATTCAGCATCGAGCCAAATAAAAAGATTTGGCGATGGGCGCGACTGGTTCTTCGAGAATCGTTTCGGGATGTTTGTGCATTGGGGTTTATATGCCATAGCCGGCTGGCATGAGCAGCACCAATGGCGTGGCCGTATTGAACGAAGCGAATATGTAAAGCTTGCCAGACAATGGAACCCTGTAAAATTTAGCCCCGATCAATGGCTCGACCTGCTTGAAGAGACCGGGATGAAGTATTTGTGCGTTACCACCAAACATCATGATGGTTTCTGTTTATGGGATACGCGCCAGACAGATTACAATACCATGAACACACCGTACGGCAAAGATATTATTGGTATGCTGGCCGAAGCCTGCCAAAAAAGGAAATTACCGCTTTGCCTCTATTATTCGATTGCCGATTGGCATCACCCCAATTATCCTAATCAGGGCAGGCATCATGAACTGCCCCCACAACCCAACGATAGCCCTGACTGGCATAAATATATGGAGTTTCTAAAGGCCCAGGTACGTGAGCTATGCACCAATTATGGCGAAATTCAAGGGTTTTGGTGGGATATGAACGTGCCGGAGTACCGCGACCCATCGGTAAACCAGATGATCAGAACGTTGCAACCCAAAGCGGTCATCAATAACCGCGGTTTCGATGAAGGCGATTTTGGTACACCCGAACGCGATTATGAGCGCGACGATTCTATTGCCTTCGACCGTCCAACGGAAGCCTGTCAATCGGTGGGAATAGAGAGTTGGGGCTACCGAAAAGACGAAGATTATTACACCGACCGGCACCTGATGCGCAGCATCGATCGCTACCTGGCCCGCGATGCCAATTATTTGCTGAATGTTGGCCCCGATGCTTCAGGAAAAATTCCCGGAGAAAGCACCGCTATCCTGAAAAGGGTGGGGAAGTGGTACAACGCTGTTAAAGAATCGTTCGAAAATGTTATTCCTGCCTCAATGCTTACCACAAACAGGAATATTATGCTGACAAGCCGGGAAAATACCTTGTATGTCCACCTGAACAAGGATGCAACAGGAAATGTGGTAAAGCTAAAACCATTAAATGTCGCCCCGAAAAAGGCAACTTTGCTCAACGATGGTAGAAAGATAGAATTTATAGTCAGGTTCCATCCTTACGATCATAGCGAGCAGAAGGCTTATCTTAGCCTGATTAACCTTCCTGTGAACGAAATGTGCAACTCAGTTCCGGTTATCAAACTCGAATTTGACCGGCCATTAAATGATTTGGTGTTACCGGCCACACCAAATGACGGAAATTCGGGGTGGAGTAACTGAATAAAGTGTTATACCTTTCTGATTTCTGTGCCATCATCTAACAGGATATAAGATTCGGCTTTGTCACCTTCGGTATGCACAAACACTGGACGGTCTGACTTATTTGTAAGCGTACGTTGTATTGTTTCTAATACAGATGTTTTACCCGTACCCTCTTTACCTTCGATAATGGTTATCTTTCCCGGCTTTAATTCTAGTTCTTTGTGTCCTAAACAATACTTGAATTTGAATAATGTTGCTTTCATATAAACGTTACCTCCTTTTGTTCTTCTTGATTGTTTGTTACTTCTTTCACAT
>CAZMDP010000108.1:0-6686 GCA_964565015.1 uncultured Prolixibacteraceae bacterium
GAAGATGCCGGTGATTTAATCGACGACCTGAACAATGCTTTAGCCTGACATTTTTATCCTTAAAAAGCACAACTTCGTAAAGGGCATAGAAAAAGGGTTTAAAGTTTCAGGTTTCGGGTTTAAAGTTGCACCAAAAATGCAACTTCATGGGAATAGAATGCTTGATTATGGGATATTTAATATTCAACCTTATCAAATTTGAAAAGGTGCATAGCACCGGCATTATGGTAGTCTATAAGCCACCCAACCAACCTGCAACCTCGATTGAAATACAAA
This sequence comes from uncultured Prolixibacteraceae bacterium, assembly GCA_964565015.1. Taxonomy (GTDB): domain Bacteria; phylum Bacteroidota; class Bacteroidia; order Bacteroidales; family Prolixibacteraceae; genus UBA1413. The sequence continues at coordinate 277 of CAZMDP010000108.1, forward strand.
CGTCACAAACTGGGTTTAAAGTTTAAGGTTTCGGGTTTAAAGTTGCACCAAAAATGCAACTCCATGGGAATAGAATGCTTGATTATGTGATATTTAATATTCAACCTCTTCAAATTCGAAAAGTCTGCTTTCATTGACATTATTCATCTATTAAATCCTAATACCCAATGAATAAATTGCATAAACACAATCAATTATATAATGTTCCTTTTAGAGGATTAAGGCATATTTGATTCATTGGCTAATGAAGCACTCTTTAATGTTAAAAATCTGTAAAAGTAAAATTGAAATGTTAAAATATTTATATATATTAATTCACTTTATAAAAATATTTATTTTCTTTGCAGTGAAAAAATCAGGATAATTTCTTTGACATTCATCAATCGTAATCAGGAAGATAGAAATAGTTTTTTCATAGGGTTTAAGTTTAGTAAGAAAATAGCGCTCCGGTTTCGGGGCGCTATTTATTTTGTATGTCGTACACCATCAAAGCATTGCCATGCCTGATGTATAACCTCTTCTGATGAATGACAGGATGTGCCCAGTGCTGATCGGTACCCAATGGCACCATAAACGAACTGACGATGTTAAAATGGCCAGGTCCTGCATCAACAAGCGACATTTTACCATCTTCGGTATAACAATAAAATCTCCCGTCGGCCCATATAACCACTCCTGTTCCCAGTGTATCGGAAGTATGGACCACTTCACCTGAGAATGCATTGGTTACGCTCCAGCCCCTTTTACGGTATTCCGATCCATAGATATAACCGTCTTTCACAATTATACCCCCCATAAGGTTTGTATATTGCTCATTCCGCCACTCAACCGTAGCCGTTTTACCATCTTCCGAGAGTAATATTGAAACCAGTCCATTATCCTCAGGGGCATTTTCACTCGAACAAATTATACGGTTTTCCCAATAAACCGGTGTATTCGAATGTATCTTATTCCTTTGTTTCTGTGGAATACTCCAATACATTTTTCCGGTTTCGGGATCGAGTGCAATAACCGATTCGGCTGTTTTGGTTATGAAAAGCCTGGTGCCATTGTGGTCGATCAGGATGGGGGAACAATAAGCCGACTGTTCACCTTTTGCCTGACTTGTCCAAATGGTTGCTCCGGTAAATCGGTTTAATGCGACTACATTGTGTGTTTTTCCCCCCGGAGTACAGAAAACTTTGTCACCATCAACAAGGACCGATTCTGTGATTCCCCATTGAATGTTCTCTGCGTCAAAGGTTTTCAGCAGGTCAACCGACCATACTTGTTCACCGGTACGTTCATCGTAACAAAAGGCAACGCCCTGCCCACTGACAAAATAAACGAGGTTTCCTACAACCGTGGGGGTTGAACGGGTTCCGGTGTAGTTTTTATACCATTCAGTACCATATTCTTTTTTCCACAACAGGTTGCCATTAAAATCAAAAGCATAGAGTACACCAGTTGTATCGGGCATTCCCAAAACAAAAATTTTGTCGTTGCTGAATCCAACTGAGCCATGTCCGGCACCCAATCCTTCGAACGACCAGATCATTTCAGGGCCATTTTCGGGCCATACCTGTAACAACCCTTTATCAGGGTAAATCCCATCCCTGTTGGGGCCACGCCACTGCGATGTAATTTCGGTTTTTTGCCCACATGCCGAAAGGAAAAAAATTGTGGATACGATTAAAGATAATAATAAGTACCTCATTTTATTTCAGTTTAATAATTTTTGCAATATAATAAAATCGGGCAAAAAAAAAGAGCCCGGATATCCGGACTCTTCAGGTTTTCATAGATGGTATTGGTTAAACAAAATTTATGGTTCTGAAAATATATGGTAAAGGACTATTTCTATAAAATGGTTTCCGGATCGGTAAACGGAAGGTTGAAGGCATCGGCAACCCCTTTGTAAACCACTTTCCCGTCCACCACATTCAACCCTTTGGCCAGCGAAGCATCTTCGCGGCATGCCTGCTGCCAGCCTTTGTTTGCCAGCTGAATTCCATAAGGTAGTGTTGAATTGGTCAGCGCCAGGGTTGAAGTGCGCGGAACAGCGCCAGGCATGTTGGCCACACAATAATGGATCACATCGTCGATGGTATAGGTTGGATTGGCATGGGTGGTCGCTTTGGTGGTTTCGAAACAACCACCCTGGTCGACCGCCACATCGACAAGTACCGTTCCCGGACGCATGGTTTTCAGCATGTCGCGCGTAACCAGTTTTGGCGCTTTGGCACCCGGAATTAGCACTGCCCCGACAATCAGGTGATGGGTTTGAACTTTTTCGCAGATGTTGTATTCGTTGCTCATCATAGTTTTAACATTAGCCGGCATAATGTCGGCCAGGTAACGCAAACGTGGAAGGCTGAGGTCCATAATGGTAACATCGGCGCCAAGCCCGGCAGCCATTTTAGCCGCTTCGGTACCTACCACGCCACCGCCGATAATAAGGACCTTGGCAGGGGGTACACCAGGTACGCCGCCAAGAAGGATACCTGAACCGCCAAAAGTTTTTTCGAGGTATTTTGCACCCTGCTGCACCGACATGCGACCGGCAACTTCGCTCATTGGAACCAGCAACGGAAGCGTGCGGTCGGGTAGTTCAACCGTTTCGTAAGCCAGGCATACAGCCCCGCTTTCGATCATGGCCAGTGTTAGTTCTTCGGAAGATGCAAAGTGAAAGTATGTATAAACAATCTGGCCTTTCCTTACCAGTTTGTATTCCTGCTGAATGGGTTCCTTCACCTTCATTATCATTTCGGCAATGCCATATACTTCTTCGATGGTTGGCAGTATGGTTGCGCCAGCGCCAATATATGCCTCGTCGCTGAAACCGCTCCCAAGTCCACCACCTGCCTGTACATAAACGGTATGACCGCGTTTTACCAGTTCGGCTGCACCCGCCGGGGTAAGGGCTATCCGGTTTTCGTTGGCCTTAATCTCTTTTGGAACTCCGATAATCATAGCTGTATCTTTTTAAGTTTTAATCAATGCGCCAAAAATACGTTGTCTGAATGGAGCAAAATATGATAAAAATTATCAGATTTGGCCAAATAAAAACCGGATTAAGCAATTTGTTTAATCTTTCACATTTAAATACCTTTGTAAAAAAAGTAAAAATGCGGCTTACAAAATACGAAACTGAAGTCATTAAAAATACTGCTTACCGGATTTGGGGTAACGAAGTGATAATTTATTTGTTTGGGTCACGTGCCGACGACAGTAAAAAGGGAGGCGACATTGACTTGTTTATACAAATACCTTATGATGTAGATCCCGACACTCTTATGCTTAATAAAGCACGTTTTCTGACAATTATTGATATGGAATTGGGAGAGCAGAAAATTGATTTATTGCTCAAAACTACTTCCGATAAGTATTCATCAATTTTTAAAACTGCAGAAACAACAGGCGTAAAGTTATGACAGAATCAGTTTTAAACGAAAAACTACTTCAAACATTTCAATTATGCGATCTTCATATCAGACGTATGCGGTATTCAAGTTCAAAAATAGAACCCTTTCTTCCGCTTAACCGGGATAATTATTACAGTCTCGATGATGATACTATTGGTTTTCTGGACCAATTTATTTTCAGGTTTTCTAAACTGCAGGATTTAATTGGAGCCCGTTTGTTTCCTTTGATTCTCGAGTATTTAGCAGAACCAGTTGTAGATAAGGCATTTATCGATATATTAAATCGTCTCGAGAAAATAGGTATTCTACATTCAGCGCAAAACTGGATCGAATTAAGAAAAATCAGGAATGAAATAACTCATGAATATCCAACTTCACTTAACGAAAGAATTGCCGGAATAAATATTCTTTTCAATCAATGGGAAGAAATGAGTAAAGTTGTAATTAATTGTCGTTCGGTTTACGAATCATACAAATCCAAAGATTAATTCCCGATTAAAATTCAGCTTATAACAAAAATGGCCGGTTTTATTTCAAATTGATAATACTATATTTACCGGCCAAAAAAGAAGCTGATTTTTATGCCACATGTATCGCACCGCGGGGCCATCATGCCCGACTCGCCCATAAGGAAACTTGTGCCTTACGCCAATAAAGCAAAGGCAAGAGGGATAAAAGTATATCACCTGAATATCGGTCAGCCCGACCTGCCCACTCCGCAGGTTGCGCTCGACGCCATCAGGAACATCGACCGGACCGTACTCGAATATTCGCCGAGCGATGGAATAGCTACGTTACGTGAAAAACTGGCGAAATATTACCATAAATTTAAAATTGAAGTTACGCCCGACGATATTATTGTTACCACAGGTGGTTCCGAAGCGGTTACTTTTGCCTTTATGGCCTGCCTCGATCCGGGCGACGAAATCATTGTTCCGGAGCCTGCATATGCCAACTATACAGCTTTTGCCATCAGCGCAGGGGCCATTATCAAATCCATTCCATCAACCATTGAGACCGGATTTGCATTACCCCCTGTTGAGGATTTTGAAAAGCTGATCACTCCAAAAACCAAAGGGATTATGATCTGTAATCCCAATAACCCAACGGGGTACCTCTACACCCGCGATGAGATGAACAAAATCCGCGACCTGGTAAAAAAATATGACCTGTTTCTTTTCAGCGACGAGGTTTACCGCGAATTCTGCTATACCGGCGCCCCGTATATTTCGGCCTTTCACCTTCAGGGGATCGAAGAGAATGTTATCCTTGTGGATTCGGTTTCGAAACGCTACAGCGAATGTGGATTAAGGATCGGGGCATTGGTGGTTAAAAACAGGGAAGTACACGACAATGTAATGAAATTCTGCCAGGCCAGGTTAAGCCCGCCGCTGATAGGGCAGATTGCAGCAGAAGCCTCACTCGATGTGAGCGACGATTATTTGCTCGACAATTACAACGAATACCTGCGCCGCCGCAACTTTCTGATTGATGGCCTTAACCGGATACCCGGCGTATTTTCGCCTATTCCGATGGGGGCATTTTATACCGTTGCCAGATTGCCGGTGGAAGATGCCGACCATTTTTGTAAATGGTTGCTGAATGATTTTGAGTATGAAAAACAAACCGTATTTATGGCTCCGGCATCGGGGTTTTATACTACTCCCGGTATTGGCCTGAACGAGGTGCGCATTGCTTATGTACTGAAAAAGGAAGACCTGGCCATATCTTTGAAAATCATTGAGGAAGCGCTTAAGGTTTATCCCCATAGGACGGTTTGATTTTATGTTGTCAAATTACAAATTGATTAAGATTTTTGTTCCTTTCGGCAACGGGCGTTTGCTTTTCAATCGAAGTTGCGGGGGTAGGTGGTGTGCGGGTTTTCTATAAACATGCCACTCCTCCGGAGTTGCATTTTTGGTGCAACTTTTAACCCGAAACCTGAAACTTTAAACCCTTTGAATATGCCACTCCTCAGGAGTTGCGGTCTGGGTACAACTTAAACGCTATAAACATTTCGCTCCTAATTAGTTGTGGTTGGGGATCAACCTTAAACTTTAAACCTGAAAAGCTATTTACTTATTACTCCTCCGGAGTTTTCCTTAATTCTGTGCCACGATTAATCGGGTTTGAACTCTGAACTCTGAACCGTTTGAACGTTTGCTTTTCAATCGAGGTAGCCAGTTAGGGGTGGCATCAGATCATTTTTCAAAACGCCGCTGTTTTGAAACTTATTTCCCCATCAATTCCCGCTTCAGGAAATCTGTTTTCATTTTGTAAAGGTGCATGGTTGTGTTTCCTCCCCTGATACCATGGTTTCGGTTGGTATAGAGCATCATATCGAACTGAACATCGGCCTGCACGAGTGCTTCGGCATATTCCATCGTGTTTTGAACATGAACATTGTCGTCGGCTGTGCCATGAACCAGCAACATCCTTCCTTTTACCTTTGAAGCGTGGGAAATGGGCGAATTATCGTCGTATCCTTCAGGATTTTCGCGGGGTGTGCGCATATAACGTTCGGTATAGATGGTATCGTAGAACCGCCAGTTTGTAACCGGGGCGACCGAAATACCGGCTTTAAACAGTTCGCCGCCTTTCGACATTGTGAGGGCAACCATAAAGCCACCATAGCTCCAGCCCCAGATGCCGATATTTCTACTGTCAACATAAGGCTGCCGGGCCAGGTACCGGGCGGTTTCGACCATATCGTCCGACTCGTACTTGCCCAACTGCAAATAGGTTATTTTTCTGAATGCTTCGCCCCGCGCCGCTGTGCCCCGAGGATCGACACAAACCACCAAAAATCCTTCCTGTGCCAGATATTCGTTCCATCCCACCCTGAAATTATCGGTAACCTGCTGCGAATTTGGTCCGCTGTACTGAACAATCACAACGGGATATTTTTTTGATGCATCGAAATTGGCCGGTTTCAGCATCCATCCGTTAAGATCAACTCCTTCGGAAGTGGTAAACTTGAAGAACTCCTTTGTAGCAATCTGGTAT
>CAZMDP010000109.1:0-3644 GCA_964565015.1 uncultured Prolixibacteraceae bacterium
CGCAACACGCCGCTCAACCTTAACGGGCGAATTCTCACCCTGGCTGAAGTGGCCTCCGTAGAGCAACTGCCCGAACCCCCAACCGGCAATGTGCACATTAACGGGCAGCCAGCCATTAGCCTGGCCGTTATAAAACAGGCCAACGCTCGCATGGCAACACTCGAAAAAGAGCTTCAAACCATGATCGGACATTTCCGCAACGACTATCCCGATGTTGAATTCCATATAACCCGAGACCAGACCCAACTGCTCAAATCTTCTATCAGCAATCTGGGGCAAAGCCTGATTATCGGCGGGTTACTGGCCTTTCTGGCTATGTTTGTTTTCCTGCACGAACGACGGGCTCCCTGGCTTATCGGCATCAGCATACCGGTTTCGTTAATTATTTCGTTGCTAATTTTCTATCTGACAGGGCTTACCATCAACATCATTTCACTTTCGGGGCTGGTGCTGGGCATTGGGATGATGGTTGACAATTCAATAATTGTAATCGACAATATAACCCAGTACCGGCAGCGTGGCGACTCACTTTCCGATTCGTGTGTGAATGGCACAAACGAGGTTATTCGCCCGCTGATCAGCTCGGTGCTCACTACCTGTGCCGTATTTATACCGCTAATTTTTATGGAAGGTATGGCAGGGGCCCTCTTTTTCGACCAGGCTATGGCTGTTGCCATCGGATTAGCCGTTTCGCTGGTAGTTGCCATAACCCTCCTGCCCATGCTCTACCGGCTTATTTACAAGGGCAGCAAAACCGGCGCGGCTATATCCCATGCAGCGTTAGGATCGGGCAGCGATGCCTGGTACTTCCATTTCTACGAAAAAGGCCTGAAATGGGTACTCCGCCACCAGGTGGCTGTTTGGGTTATGGTGGTTGTTGCATTGGGTGCATCGGTGTTGCTTTGGAACACCATGCCCTTTTCCAGGTTTCCAGAAATAAGCCATGCCGAAACTGTTCTCGATATAGATTGGAACGAACCGGTAACCCTCTCCGAAAATAACCAAAGGGTTGCAAAACTTCTTGAAACCCTCAGTCCCTCCCCAATATATGCCGTCGAAGAAGCAGGAAAGCAGCAGGACCTTTTAAGTGTAAGCGAAGCGGCCGGCGCTTCCGAATCACGGGTACATATCCGTATGGGCAGTCCCGGGGAACTGAAACAGGCAATGCAAGGCCTCTCCCAACAAATCAGGCAACGTTATCCGGCAGCCGGTTTTTCATTCTCCGATGCCGACAACCTCCTGAACCTCGCCTTTGGAAAGGAAGAGTCCCCGCTTGTGGCCCGGTTTTCGGCACAGCGCCCCGGCGACGATCATTATATGTACCAGATAGAAACCCTCCAACAGGTTATGGAAGCTACTTTCCCCGGGCAGGTCAACTCTCGGTTAATAAGCCGCAACCTGGTAATGCTGCAAACCCACCCCGAAAGGCTTATGCTGTATAAAGTAAACCCTGCGCAGCTTTCCTCTGAAATTAGCAGCGCTTTCAACAACAACACCGTTTTTACCATTACCGGAAGCGATATGCTGATCCCGGTCAGGATTGGCCACTCCTACCAATCGGTTTACGATGTTTTACAAAACCTCACGGTCAGAAATAGCGAAGGAGAACAGATTCCCGTGTCGGGTTTGGTTACCGTGAGCAACTCCACCGACCTGAAGACCATTACCGCCGACCGCGATAAAGAATTTTTCGGGGTAGAACTCGACTTGCCTTATCGGAAGGTATCAGAAGCAAGCCAAAAAATCAGTAACCTCGAAATGGTTAAAGACCGCAACAATGGTTTAAGCGTCAGCTTTGGCGGCTCATCGGTAGCTGCACGAAAGCTTTTGCGCGAAATGCTGATCATCATCGCCATCAGTCTGTTGTTACTTTATTTTATACTGGCGGCGCAGTTCGAATCGTTCCTGCTTCCGCTCATCGTACTTATCGAGGTTCCCCTCGATTTGTTCGGGGTATTGCTTTTGCTGAAATTGTTCGGGGCAGGCATTAACCTGATGTCGGCCATTGGGATAATTGTAATGGCGGGAATTGTTATCAACGACTCAATCCTGAAAATTGATACGGTAAACCGAATGGTACTCTCAGGAACACCTGTATTGCGGGCCATTATGGTGGCAGGGCGCCGACGACTTAAGCCCATACTTATGACCAGTATTACTACTATGCTTGCCATTTCGCCGTTTTTGTTCCAGGGAGGAATGGGAGCCGAATTGCAAAAGCCCCTCTCACTGGCCATAATCGGTGGAATTGGGTTCGGCACATTGGTAAGTTTATATTTTATACCGTTGATGTATTATGCATTGATTAAGGTTAAAAAATCCGGATAATTGTATGATTGACAAAAAATTATTTCCATATCAGTCCCATAGGGACGCCATGTTTATAGAAAACATGTATGTCATAACACCCCACAAGTCCCATAGGGACGAAATGTTTATAGCACCAGATTACAACTTAGCAAACGAAAAGTCCGGCACGGACGCCATGTTTATAGAAAACATGTATGTCATAACAAACCTCAAGTCCCGTAGGGACGAAATGTTTATAGAAAACAAGAATGCCGTTACACTCCATAAGTCCCGTAGGGACGAAATGTTTATATTCCAACGAAACGTCACATTAACAAAATCCATAAAAAATCAAACAATTTAATTATGGCCAATACATTTACACAAATCTACATCCATTCGGTTTTTACGGTAAAAAATCGGGAATGTATTATTCGCCCAAATTGGGAAGAAGAATTGTATAAATACATTGCCGGCATTGTACAAAACAATGGGCACAAAATGCTATCTATTAATGGTATGCCCGACCATATCCACCTATTTATCAACATGCAACCCACTCAGGGAATATCCGAGATGATTCAGAAAGTAAAGGCAAATTCATCCAGATGGATAAACGACAATAAATTTGTTTTGGGTCGATTTTCCTGGCAGGAAGGATTTGGGGCATTCTCCTATTCCATTTCACAAATTGATCAGGTTGTAAAATACATAATTGATCAGAAAAGACACCATAAAAAAGAGAGTTTCGGTGATGAGTATTTAAAAATTCTGCATCAATTTGATATTGAATATGATACCAGGTATTTATTTGATTTTTTTGATTATGAATTATAAAGACATTTCGTCCCTTCGGGACTACCTGCGGGCATCGAAACCAAATGTTTCTATAAACATATCCTCCCTATGGGAGTATAAAAAACAGTCCGGTACGGACGACATGTTTATAGCACAGGAGAACACCACAACTCATCAGCAGTCCCGTAGGGACGACATGTTTATAGTAACGGGGAACAAAACAATGCAACAGCAGTCCGGTACGGACGACATGTTTATAGCCAATGTAAACACCATGATATCAAATAAGTCCCGTAGGGACGCCATGTTTATAGCAACCGAATCAAACATAGCAAACGATAAGTCCGGTGCGGACGACATGTTTATAACATCAGAATACGCCATAAAACCCCATAAGTCCTATAGGGACGAAATATCAAACATTCCTTATATCTCTCAACAATCAATATCCCCTGATTTTGGAATCCCAAAAAACAATAATATTTTTCCTTGGATATTAAAACCAATAAATGTTTCGTCCCTACGGGACTGCCAATGGGATTCGGTACCATCAATTT
>CAZMDP010000109.1:3744-6678 GCA_964565015.1 uncultured Prolixibacteraceae bacterium
CCAATAAATGTTTCGTCCCTACGGGACTGCCAATGGGATTCGGTACCATCAATTTCTACAAACATATCCTCCCTCCGGGAGTTTTTAAAGCAGTCCGGTACGGACGACATGTTTACATACAGTATCAATTATGGGTCTCCGGTGCGATTAAAACATAAAGTTAGATTTTACTTTTCATTGCCATCGTCATGTTTACGGGTATATGGATTGAGATTCCTCACTTCGTTCGGAATGACAGGCGGCTATATAGGGAAGGGGAAGGTTAAAAGGTGCGGTTGCACCGCACCTTTTAACCTTCCCCCATCTCCCAGGAAACACTGTCATTCCGAATGGAGCCTAAGCGGAATGAGGAATCTCATTGTTAGCTTTATTAAAAAGTTTTTCATCATCCAGCAAATCACCCTATTTACCAATTCACCAATCAACCAATTCACCAATTTACTATTCCACCAACCAACCCCATTTACCTATGCCCGGATTCTATAAATATCGTCCATTTTCGCCCTTTTCGGTTGTGGTGGTTTTTCTGGCATTGATGCTGGCAGGGGCTTCTTTTATCCCATTGCAGAACCTTCGTTTTAAGCCAAGCCGTTCGATGCCCGAAATTACGGTGAGTTTCAACTGGTTCAATGCTTCGCCCGAGGTTATCGAAGAGCAATCGGCCCGCATCGAAGGCGCTCTTGCACGGCTCGACCAGGTAAAATCGATTACCAGTACCTCTACGGTCGGTTCCGGCCAGATTACCATCGAATTCGACAGGCACGCCAACATTGAGCAAAAACGTTACGAGATTTCATCACAACTCAGGCAATTGCGCAATTCGTTCCCCGATGGAATGTCGTACCCCGAGCTTTCGGCCACTTTGGCCGACGAAGAGGGGAACACCGCTTTTATGACCCTAACCCTGAACGCTAACGCCACAACCCATTATATCCGCGAGGTGGCCGAAGAAATTGTAATTCCCCAACTTACCCGGATTGAAGGCATTACCGATGTACGGTTGTACGGATCGTCGCCCAATCAATGGGAAATCACTTTCGATCCGGCCCTGATGCGTAATTATAACCTGAATGTTACCGACTTAGAAAAGGTATTCAGGCAATTGGGAGAAAAAAATTTTCTTGGCAACCACGCATCAGAGGTTGGTTACATGGTACCGGTTTTTCTTCTCAACCGTGAGGTCGAGCCTTCTGAATGGAACAACCTGCCTGTAACCATTAATAATGGCCGGATTATCAGGATTTCAGATGTTGCTTCGGTCAAAATGAGGGAACAACCCCCTGTTTCCTATTTTCGTATTAATGGCAAAAATACCATCAACCTGGTTTTGATGTCGGCATCGAACAGCAACCAACTCACTTTGTCGCAGCAGATAAGAAAAGCCATTGATAATATTTCGCCCGTGTTACCACCTGGCTATGGAATATCCATTGCATCCGACAGTTCCGACTTTGTTCGTCAGGAACTATCAAAAATCGGCATCCGTACATTTTTTTCATTGCTCATCCTGCTTGTTTTTGTCCTTATTTCGACCCGCTCGTTCAGACTACTTGCAGTTTTATCCATTGCCCTGATAGCCAACTTGCTTATTGCTTTCGCTTTTTATTATTTCCTGAAAGTTGAAATTCATCTTTATTCCCTGGCAGGAATCACTGTCTCGTTTGGGATTATTATCGATAACAGTATTCTGATGGTAAGCCATCTGCAAAAACAAAAAGGGCTATATGTTTTTATAGCTATCCTGGCGGCTACCCTCACTACACTTGGCGCTCTTTCGGTTGTATTCTTTCTGAAAGAAAACCAGAAAATCCTTTTGGTCGATTTTGTTTATGTAATGCTTATCAATCTATCCATATCGCTCATAGTTGCACTTTTTCTGGTTCCTGCACTGATGAAGCTGATTTACAAACCCCGGCACCAATCGGTTAATCGAATCCGACGGTTGAAACGGATCAGCAGGTTTAATCGCTGGTATGGCCGGTACATGTTTTTTGGTCAGAAATACAGATGGGCATTTGTAGTGTTTGCCATCCTCATGTTTGGCTTGCCGGTTTGGCTTGTCCCCGAAAAAATGGAAGGTGAAAACAAAATAGCCGTGTGGTATAATAAAACCATAGGAGGTGAAACATGGCAACAAAAAATAAAACCAGTTGCCGATAAGGTTTTGGGAGGCACAATCAGGCTTTTCAAAGACCATGTTTATGAGGGGAATTTTTATGCCGATCCGTCACGTACAGCCTTATATGTGCGCGGTACCATGCCCGACGGCTGCACCATTCACCAGTTGAACGATGCTATCAGGCGAATGGAACAATACATCAGTCAGTTCGACGAAGTGGAACAGTTTCAGACTACCATTACCAGTCACGCAAATGGCATGATTGTCATTTATTTCAATCGCGAAGCCGAAAGGTCGGCTTTTCCTTATATCCTGAAAAGCCAGTTGGAACAGCAGGCAATAATGCTCGGCGGAATGGACTGGGGAGTCTGGGGCGTGGGGCGGGGTTTTTCAAATGCCCTCGGGCTGGATTACCGAAACAGCAGGATTTTACTTACCGGTTATAACTATTACCAATTATACCAATATGCCGAAGAACTCGAAGCAAAGCTCCTCGAAAACCAGCGGGTTGAAAATACCGAAATTGCCAGTACCCAAAGTTGGCGCGGCACAAGCCGCAACGAATTTTTTCTGAATACCGACCGACAACTTCTGGCTTTGCAGGGATTGAGCTTTTCGGGATATACCGCTTCGCTTTTCGGGCAGTTATATTACCGCAACCTGAACCCGGTATATACCAACAACCAGTTTAATCCGGTAGTTCTTAAATCGGAACTATTCGATGAATATACCTTGTGGGATTTCTACAACCAACCAGTAACAACACCCCGTGGAGATAAAAAATTGTCTGATGCCGGAAAAATTGATAAGCGCCT
>CAZMDP010000110.1:0-6650 GCA_964565015.1 uncultured Prolixibacteraceae bacterium
AACTTTTGTTCCGGTGCTGATAAACCGTATATCTTTTTCCTGAATACCAGCTGTTACCCAAACATCGCTCAGGTCGGCTACCATCATAACTGGCTTATCTGGTTCAGTGATAAATTCGCCCGGAGCAATTGCCAGATCGACCAAACGCCCCCTGATGGGAGACCTTACCATCAATGGTTTTCCTAAATCCTCTTCAGGAAGCCCTAAAATCCGCATTTTCAATAAAGCGCCCTCTTTCTCGCTCCGGGCAATTTCAAATTCAGTCCTTGCCTCTTCCACTTCTTTCAAAGGGGCGATCCCTTCGCGGTGAAGCTCTTCTTTTCTGCGTAAATGACGTTCGGACTGAGCCAATGCGCTGCTTGCTGCCAGATACCCTGTCTGTACTTCGGCAATCTCGGGCGAATAGAGTTCAAACAAAGGTTGTCCGGCCGATATGTTTTGTCCCATCGAAGCAAAAAGCCTTACCACCCGGCCTCCTGTTGGGGGTAAAATATTCGCTCTTTTCGCCGGATCGGCCTCAACTTTGGCCGGAGCTGAAATAGTCATGCTAATTGTTTCGACACCAACATGCTCAACAAGGATTTTTTCGCGGATGGGCGAACCTTCGGGTAAAAAAACCATTCCATTAATTCGTTGATAATGTGGTTCAGGTAATTTGCCCTGCTCCGTCCTGTTTATCCTTGGTATAAACACCACCAACAGCAGAACAACAACAAAAAAAATGATCGCCAGATTGCGGAATAGTGTAGTCTTGTTAATAGAATTCTTTTTCATCATAGCTATTTTCTGTTTTTAAATTAAAAAAACATCAGCATGGCAATGCCGAAATAGATCAATAGGCCTGTAATATCGACAATTGTTGTGATGGCCGGACTTGCTGCTACTGCCGGGTCGCCACCCAATCGCTTCACAACAAGGGGTAACCCGGCACCGATAATTGTTGCAGTTATAACCTGCAGACTCAGGGCTGTCGATATTCCGGTAGCCAGGTAAAGCAGACTGTATTGTTCAGGAATTTCGGTTTCCCACGACAGGAACAATATTTTTGCAAATGCAATAATTCCAAGGACAATGGCAAGCAGAAGCGAAACACGGGCTTCTTTCCATATTATTGATAGCCAGTTGCGCACCGTTACCTGTCCCAATGCCAAAGCCCTCACTACAACCGTTGCTGCCTGGCTGCCTGCATTTCCCCCGGTATCGGCCACCATGGGCATATATAATGCTAATATGATCAAAGCCGAAAGGGCATTTTCGAAATGGTGTACGATCATCCCCGATATAATACCAACAATGGCAAGAGAAGCTATCCATACCACCCGTTTGCGGAAATGTTGCCAAACCGAAGTGGAAGTATAATCGAGTACATCTTTCCCCGGAATCATTCCCATAAATTTTTCAAGGTCTTCGGTATGTTCGGCCCTGATTACCTCAATGGCTTCATCGTGGGTTACAATCCCTACCAGTTGGTTCTCGCGGTTGAGGACCGGTATGGCTACCAGATCATATTTTTCGATTTTCGCTGCTACTATCTCACGGTCTTCTTCAACATAAGCAAATACGAAATCGGTATGCAGTACTTTTTCAACTGTAGTTTCAGGGTCTGCAATTACGAGGTCTTTCAGGGTAATAAACCCGAGCATCCTCTGCTCTTCATCCACAACATATATATAATATATTGTCTTTTTTGAGGGCGAATCGCTCCTGACTTTCTGTATTGCCTCACTGCACGTCATATCCCTCCAAACCGTTGCAAAATCGGTATTCATAATTCCACCTGCTGTTTCGGGTGGATAACTGCTCAGTTTTATAACATTTTCGCGCACAGGTTTCGATAGATAGGGTAGTATCGAAGCCTGCTCTTCGGGCGTTAATTGCTGAAATAAATCGGCACGGTTGTCGGAGGGCATATTCTCGAAAATAACCGAAAAACGCTTTCTGCTGACCGATTCAAATAATGATAACTGCTTTTGTATTGGAAATTCGGCAACGATTAACCCCTGCTGCACATCGGTAAACCTATCGAGTAAATCAGGCAGGATAAGTTCGTCAACCTCGCCCAAAATTTCGGCCACTTCGACCACCGGCATTTTTTTCATTGCCGGCACCATTTCAATCATTTGATCAAGACTGGCCGATGCTGTTTGTAATTCCCTGGTAACCATTTCCCCGATATTTTAATTCGGGGGCAAAATTACCATGCATCAGTAAATGAGGCTATTAGAAAGTTTTTAGAAAATTATTAGAAATTTATTAGAAAAGTTCCAAAACATTAATGCATAGTATTTTTCAGGGTTACCGTAAATTTTGTTCCATTTCCTATAGACGAGATTACCGAAATCTCGCCTTTATGTAAATGTATTATTTTCTGTGTCAGGTATAATCCTATTCCGTTCCCTTCGAAAGCTGTTGCATTTGATCCCCTGAAGAACGGATCGAATATTCGGGTTATTTCTTCTTCGGGAATACTTGGGCCATTATCAATAAATTCAATCTTTATACATTTTTCATCGAAAGAAACTATCGTATGGACCTGGTTGTTTCCAGAAAATTTGCAACCATTTTCAATAAGGTTGGCAAAAGCCACTTTCAGTAAATATTCATTTCCGATTACGCTGAGCTGCTTTTCGTAATCAAAATCGGAAGCAAAGCTTATATCCATTGTATATCCGGGCCAGGCCGACTTTACCTGTTGCATTGAATCGAGCAGTAATTCATCTATTCTGATCGGGTTAAACTGTATCTCGGCGGTATCGTATGTGGCTTTAGCCAGGTCGAGAAGGCTATTCGAAAGTTTTTTCAAACGCCTTGAATCTTCGAGTGCCAAAGCTATGGATTTTCTGTATTCATCATCGGTGCGTTTTTTTGAAAGGGTCAGGTCAAGTTCTCCGATAATAGCGGCCAAAGGGGTGCGCAATTCGTGCGAAATATGGGATACAAAGTGCTTTTGGGCTTCAAACGATTTTTCGAGCCTTTCGAGCATATCGTTAAATGTATTGGCCAGTTCCGATAGTTCGTCACGGCTGCCTTTAACCGGCAAACGTAAATCGAGGTTGGTTGCCGAAATCCTGCGGGCTTTCCGGGTCATTTCTTTAATGGGCTTCAGTGCATTGCGCGAAAAGAAATAACCTGCAGCCAGGGTGATTATAATTGAGGACAACAAAACTAAAAGAATAGTCTTGCGAAGGCTGAATAATTTATTATAGCCATAACCGTCGAATGCAGCCGATGTAACAATAAAAAGCCGACCATCGTGAAAATACTGCAATCCGATTACCTGCCAGGCATCCTGAAAAAACCTTATCTCTCCCTTTTCGATGATTTCATCCATCATTTCGCGGGTTTCCTTTACGAAGTCGATATCGTGTGCATCGTGGTACAAAAGGTTAAAAGCGGTATCGTAAATGGCAACTTCCACTTCGTTGATCACTTCGCGGTTAAGCCGGTAAATATCCTGAAGTACCTGCACGTCAACCTTAGCATCGAAGAAAAGATTGGCTTTGGTTATAGCCTCCTGCTTCAAAAGGGCGTAAAACTCTTTTTCGCGGTTTTCGTAAGCCGATAAATAGACAATCATCGAAAAAACCAGCAGTATTGAACTGGTTATGAAGGTAAATAACAGGGTAAGTCGTGTCCCGATTTTCATGGTTGATTGGTCAATATAAAACCCATTCCCGTTTTAGTGTGTATAAGTTTTTCCTCAAAATCCCTATCAATTTTTTTTCGCAGGTAATTGATATAAACATCAATAAAATTGGTTCCTGTATCAAAATGGGTATCCCATACTTTTTCTGCAATTTCCGTTCTCGATAAAACCCTTCCGGCATTCCGCATCATATACTCGAGCAATTTGAATTCTTTCGGGGTCAGGTTAATCGTAAATTCTCCACGTTTTGCTACTTTGGCCTGCAGGTCCATTTCCAGATCGGCAACTTTTAAAAGGAAACCCGGACTATTACCTGTGCGGTTCCGTTTCAGAAGGGCACGGATGCGGGCAACCAATTCGCGCATTTCAAAAGGTTTTACCAGATAATCGTCGGCCCCTGCATCAAAACCCTCAACCTTATCGTCGGTGGTCCCTAATGCAGTTAGCATGATAATTGGCACATCGGGCAGCAGGTTGCGTATTTCGCGGCATAATCTTAGGCCGTCAATACCAGGCAGGATAATATCGGTAATAATCAGATCGAATTTTTTAGTTTCGGCCAACTTTTTACCCAAAATTCCATCGTAAACCACAGTTGACGAAAACCCATGCTCTTCGAGGCCACGTTTTAATAACGATGCAACCCTCTGGTCGTCTTCAATGATCAGAATCTCCATATTTAATCAATAACCATCACAAAGCTACTCAATTAACCATTTTGGAAAGGAATTAAACGTAGTCAATTTTCTGAAAAAGTGTCAATATTCTTACATTTTTTCAGGACATTTTGACATTTAATACCGTATTTGATAATTATCCTCGTTTAAGTTTATTTAGTGTATATATCAGATTTACAGTATTTTATACACTTAGTAGATTGTGGGAACAACGAACTGGTATCAGTTTTGTAAATTGCTACAGCGGTTATAAATTAAAAACAAAAAAGAGTGTCTAACTTAAAGAAGGGAGGATTGAGCCATGACATTAGCAAGAAGATCAAACATGTTTTTGCCATCGTTCTGGGACAATTTTTTCTCCAGAGACCTGATGGATTGGGGAGCAAGTAACTTCTCGAGTACCGACACTACTCTTCCGGCAGTAAACGTTAAGGAAAGCGACGAGGCATTCGATATTGAAGTTGCTGCTCCGGGAATGAATAAGGAAGATTTTAAAGTTAACCTGGAAAACAATGTGCTGACTATTTCTTCTGAAAAGAAAGAAGAAAAGAAAGAAGAAGAAAAAGGGCGTTACACCCGTCGCGAATTCAGCTACCAGTCGTTCCAGAGGAGTTTTACAATACCCGAAAACCTGGTAGAAGGCGATAAAATTTCGGCTAAATATTGCGATGGGCTGCTTTGCATCAATCTTCCGAAAAAAGAAGAAGTAAAGCCCAAACCAGCACGCGAAATCCAAATCTCATAACAGTTATAAGTTTGTGAGATGATTTATACCACAAAGTCGTTGCAAACAGGCAGGCCGCGGGTACAGTACTCTTCAGATTCTGTAATCTCTGGCCATACCATAAAGCGCCGGCTTTGTGGTATTTTTTTGAAGTTGAAATCCTTAAAAATTTTTAACAAAAATAAAAGCTTATTATACAATAGTTACGCTATTTTCGTGCCGTTAAAAATTAACCATAATATTCAGTAAATATTTTCCTTATGAATCAGGCAATTGATATACGAGAACTGAACGAACGTATCCAACAGGAGAGTTCATTTGTTGACCTGATCGGCCTTGAGATGAACAAGGTGATCGTAGGTCAGAAGCATTTGGTTGAGAGCTTATTAATCGGGTTGCTGTCTAATGGGCACATCCTCCTTGAGGGCGTTCCGGGACTGGCAAAAACACTGGCCATTAAATCGCTGGCCAATACCATCGATGCCAAATTTGCACGTATTCAGTTTACCCCCGACCTGTTACCTGCCGACTTGATCGGAACCATGATCTACAGCCAGAAACGCGAAGAATTTTCGGTTAAAAAAGGGCCGATTTTTGCCAATTTTATCCTGGCCGATGAGATCAACCGCGCACCCGCAAAAGTACAGTCGGCACTGCTCGAGGCCATGCAGGAAAGACAAATTACAATTGGTGATCACACTTTCCCGCTCGACGAACCATTCCTTGTAATGGCCACTCAAAACCCGATTGAGCAAGAAGGGACCTATCCGTTGCCTGAAGCACAGATCGACCGCTTTATGCTGAAAGTGGTCATCAACTATCCGAAAAAAGAGGAAGAAAAACTGATAATCCAGCAAAACCTGCTGAAAACATTCCCCGAAACCAGCACCATACTTAAGCCGGCTGATATTGTAAGGGCGCGTAACATCGTGAAAGATGTTTATATGGACGAAAAAATCCAGAAATACATTGTCGACATTGTATTTGCCACGCGCGAGCCCGAACAAAACAAACTGGCCAAATACAAAGATATGATCAGCTACGGTTCTTCGCCGCGTGCCAGCATCAGCCTGGCGCAGGCAGCCAAAGCCTATGCGTTTATCAAGCGGCGCGGGTACGTAATTCCCGAAGATGTGCGCGCTGTTTGCCCCGACGTGTTGCGCCACCGCATTGGCCTCAGCTACGAAGCCGAAGCAAACAACATTACTTCGGAAGAGATTATTACCGATATTCTCAACACCATTGAAGTACCTTAATAAAATTGTTCTATGGAAACAAGTGACATTTTAAAAAAGGTTCGTTATATTGAAATAAAAACACGTGGATTAAGCAACCAGATCTTCACAGGTCGCTATCATAGTGCTTTTAAAGGAACTGGTATGGCTTTCAGCGAAGTTCGTGAGTATGCTTATGGAGATGATATTCGCTCCATTGACTGGAAAGTTACTGCACGTTACAATCACCCGTATATCGAAGTGTTTGAAGAAGAACGAGAACTAACCGTACTTCTCCTGGTTGATGTGAGTGGTTCGAATTTGTTTGGAAGCAAAGCCCAGTTGAAAAAAGACCTGATATCAGAAATTGCCTCCGTTTTGGCATTCTC
>CAZMDP010000111.1:0-6621 GCA_964565015.1 uncultured Prolixibacteraceae bacterium
TATCCAATGTCCGAAATAATCGCCCATATTATACCCGCAAAATGGTAACATGGCAAACGGATCGCGGCGCACACCGGCCTTAAGTCCTATTGCTGCTGCCGTAACCTCCGAACCGGCAACCGATCCTACAAAAACGCCATGATTCCAATTGAATGCCTCAAACACAAGGGGGACAGTCGATGGGCGTCGTCCTCCGAACAGGAATGCCGAAATCGGAACCCCTGCAGGGTTTTCCCACTCGGGATCAATTGCCGGGCATTGGCTTGCCGGTGCCGTAAAACGTGCATTGGGGTGGGCAACAGGCTCACCCGAAGCCGGGTCGTAC
This sequence comes from uncultured Prolixibacteraceae bacterium, assembly GCA_964565015.1. GTDB lineage: Bacteria > Bacteroidota > Bacteroidia > Bacteroidales > Prolixibacteraceae > UBA1413. The sequence continues at coordinate 326 of CAZMDP010000111.1, forward strand.
ACTTTATTCTTCCAGGTAATCGTTCCTGCCGGACATTCAGTTCCGATGCCTTCCCACCAAACATCCCCATCAGGGGTGAGGCCAACATTGGTAAAAATCGAGTTTTTGGTCATGCTCAGCATGGCATTGGGGTTGGTTTCCATTGCCGTCATTGGTGCAACGCCAAAGAAACCTGCTTCAGGGTTTATTGCGTAAAGCTTCCCATCGGCGCCAAATTTCATCCAGGCAATATCGTCGCCAACAGTTTCAACTTTCCATCCCGGAATGGTGGGGATAAGCATGGCCAGGTTGGTTTTTCCGCAAGCGCTTGGGAAAGCTGCCGCAAAATATTTTTTCTCGCCTTTGGGATTGGTCACGCCCATAATCAACATGTGCTCTGCCATCCAGCCTTGCTGTTTGGCCATATAAGAAGCAATGCGCAGGGCAAAACATTTTTTGCCTAAAAGAGCGTTTCCACCATAACCCGAACCATAAGACCATATTTCGCCGGTTTCGGGAAAATGTGAAATATATTTCCTTTCGATCGGAGCACATGGCCAGGCCACATCTTTCTGGCCAGGCTCAAGCGGAGCTCCAACAGAATGGATACAAGGTACAAAATACCCATCTTCGCCCAACAAATCGAGCACAGCCTTACCCATGCGGGTCATAATCCGCATATTTACTACTACATAAGCAGAGTCGGTTATTTGAATACCGATATGCGAAATATCAGATCCAAGTGGACCCATACTGAATGGGATAACATACATGGTACGGCCACGCATACAACCTTTGTAAAGTTCGCGCATGGTAGCCTTCAGTTCAGCCGGATCGCACCAGTTGTTGGTTGGGCCTGCATCTTCTTTATGTGTTGTACTGATATATGTCCTGTCTTCAACGCGGGCAACGTCGGACGGATCACTTTGAAAATAATAACTGTTCGGGCGTTTTTCTTCATTTAATCTGATTGCGGAACCTGAAGCAACCATCTGATCAAGCAACATCTGGTTTTCCGATTCGGAACCGTCGCACCAATACACATCGTCAGGTTGACATAAATCAACCCATTCCTGCAACCAGGCTTTTAACTTTTGGTGATTCGTCATGATAGTAATTTTAGCAATAAATGGTTAATAAAAAATTAATAATAGCAATTCGATTCGTCACAAAGATAATTCTACATTGTAACGGATATCAGAATTGAACAATTCATTCAACACAAAAATCTTTATAATTTAATTTTTAGGTGATGTATTCTATGAAGCTGTTTACCCTGTACTCAAACCGAAAAATCAAATCAAATAACTGAATTACTGACATTTAAATTTTAGCAAATGGGAAGTATATATTTGAGGTATATCCAAATTGAGATTCAGACGAAAAAATGGCAAAATTACAGGCAATCAGGTAGTTTCATTAAATATTTTTATGAATTGATTTTAAAATCTTTTGATTATTAAGGTTTTGATTGGTTGGTGCATGTGAATAAAAAAAGGCAGGATATATTAAATTAAAATTAATTCAAAATACCCTGCCTTAAAGAAATTTAATATTTGAACCGTTACATCACGATCTGGGATGGAACTGGTTGATGGTACTTTTTATGTAATCTTTATCGAGGTGCGTATAAATTTCGGTGGTAAGTATCGATTCATGGCCCAGCATCTCCTGTACCGCCCTCAGATCGGCACCGCCGTTTATCAGGTGAGTGGCAAACGAGTGCCTGAAAGTATGGGGACTGATTTTTTTACCCAAACCTACCTTTTCGGCAAGATTTTTAATAATGGTAAAAATCATCACCCTGCTAAGTTTTTTGCCCCTGCGGTTCAGGAAAAGAATGTTTTCGCTGTCTTTACTGATGTTTAACCCTTTGCGGTAGCCATTTATGTAGGTATTAATCTCATCAATAGCGTTTTTACTGATCGGCACCAACCTTTCTTTTTCGGCCTTACCTTCAATTTTTACGTACCCCTGTTCGAAATGAAGGTTGGTAAGCTTAAGGTTTACCAGCTCGGAAACCCTTAAACCGCAACTGTACAATGTTTCGAGCATGGCCCTGTTCCTTTGTCCTTCAGCTTTGGTCACATCAACCGAATCGATGAGCATATCAATTTCGTCGAGCGTCAGTACATCAGGAAGTTTACGGCCAACCTTGGGCGATTCGAGTAATGTTGTGGGGTCGTTGCTGATCTTCTCTTCCATCAGCAGGTACTTGAAAAATGACTTAACGCCTGAAATGGTACGGGCTTGTGTGCGCGGACTTACCCCTTTTTCATTAAGCCAGGCAACAAACTTTTTCAGATGTTGAAGCTTAACTTTCTCTGGCGGGAGTTTTTTAAATTCCATATCAAGAAACATAATCAGTTTGTTGATATCGTTTATGTAAGCAGCTATCGAGTTCTGGGAGAGCGATTTTTCGAGTCGAAGAAATTCTTCGTAACCTTTTTTACATTCTGACCATTTCATAATTACCTGAATTAAATTTGTTTACCTTTTATAATTTTATTTCCCGATTCCTTCCAAATAAAAATATCCTAACTTTGTTTTTCAACAACAATCGTTTCAAAATTCCGATACGAAATATAAGAAAAAATGTTATATTAAACAAATAAAAAAGCAATAAAATGAAAATTTTGATAATAAATGGCCCAAATCTAAATCTTTTAGGGAAAAGAGAAACCAGTATTTACGGTAATACCAGCTTTGAGGACTATTTTTCTGAACTTTTATTAAAATTTCCTAATGTAACATTTGAATATTTTCAATCGAACATCGAAGGCGAACTTGTTTCAAAAATACACGAATGTGGTTTTACTTACGATGGCATAGTTCTGAACGCCGGTGCATATACCCACACATCGGTTGCAATCAGGGATGCTGTGGCCGGTGTAAAAACCCCTGTCGTTGAGGTGCATATTTCGAATACACTCACCCGCGAAGATTTCAGGCATAAATCAATAATTGGGCCCGTATGCAAAGGCTGTATCATGGGTTTTGGTCTTCAGTCATACGAATTGGCCATTCTGAGTTTTGTAACCGTAAAAGGTAATTGAGTAACTTTGCCGGCAAAAAAAACAACAAAATGAGACTGACAAAAATTGTGGCCAGTATTTCAGACCTGCGGTGCGATGTCGATTTCATAAGGAATTTATACCAGGCTGGAATGAATGTAGCCCGTATAAATACGGCACATATTTCCACACACAGCGCTTTGGAGGTAATCAACAACATCCGGAAAGTATCCAATAAAATTGCCATCCTGATTGACACCAAAGGGCCTGAAATCAGGACTACCCGATTGGAGAATCCTTTATCTGTAAAAAAAGGCGATATACTCCACATTTCGGGGCATAACGCATTTCGGGGCGAAAACAAGCTTATGGTCAGCTACGACCGGCTGCATGAAATATTAGTACCGGGCAACCGTATCCTGATTGACGATGGCGATATTGAACTTACAGTTACCGAAGTTAAAGATTGCCTTGTGTGCAGGGTTGAAAACGATGGTGTGATCAAAAACAACAAGAGCATCAACATTCCGGGAGTAACCATTGAACTTCCTTCGGTAACCGAAAAAGACCGCCAATTTATTGAATTTGCCATCGAAAACAACCTCGATTTTATTGCCCATTCGTTTGTCCGCAACAGGCAGGATGTAATAGAGGTACAGAATATACTCGATCAACATAACAGCCCCATAAAGATTATCGCAAAAATTGAAAACCTCGACGGAGTAAACAATATTGACCAGATTCTCGACCATGCTTATGGAATTATGATAGCGCGGGGCGACCTGGGTATTGAAATAGCAGCAGAAAAGCTTCCCGGAATTCAGAGAAAGCTGATCAAAAAAGCAATTGAACGTAAAAAGCCGGTAATTGTGGCCACTCAGATGCTGCATACGATGATCGATCACCCGCGGCCTACCCGCGCCGAAGTAAACGATATTGCAAACGCTGTGTTTTCACGCACCGATGCTTTAATGCTGAGCGGTGAAACTGCGTATGGTAAATACCCGTTAGAGGCTGTAAAAACTATGGCGCGTATAGCCGAAGAAACTGAAATTTCGTACGACAACCGCAACGATATTATTCTGCCACCGGTTGAAAACGAAATTCAGGCATACCTGGCCGAAGCTGCCATAAAAGCTTCGAATGAACTACCCGTAACCGCAATTATAGCGACTACCACTACCGGACGCACAGCACGCTATCTGGCTGCATTCAGGGGACTTGTGCCGGTTTATGCCAAATGTCATTCCATGCACGTAGTGAGGCAAATGGCTCTTTCTTATGGTATATTTCCTTCGTTCCTCGAAATTAAAAAGAATAAGTTCAAGATCGAAAAAGCAGCCATTTCATCACTGCTCAACAATAATTCAATCAAAAAAGATGACCTTATCATTTATGTAGGAGGAAGGTTTGGCGAAGACGCCGGTGCTTCGTTTATGGAAATCTCTAAGGTCGATAAATTCAGGGTTGAGCCTTCGTAGTGCTTACCTGAAATCGATCTCCTCGATATTTTTGTGTTTGCTTTTATCGAAAACAAACTCGCTATCGGCAATATTCTGGCCTGTTTTGAATTCCTTTACATAAATGCCGTATTGGTTACCATCTTTTCCAAAGGTAACCAGCGATTGCACCATAAGGTTGTTTTTATCGACCCCTACCCTGATTTTGTTGAATTCGGCATTTTTGTCCAGAGGGAAAAGATCAACATACGAAATGGTTTTTCCGCTTTCCTGTTTGTCTTCAACAAACTTAAAGGTATAACCTTCCTGGTAAATATTGAAAATAGCCGAAGGATCTATTCCGCCCTGGCTGTCGTCGCCAACATTGGTGATCATTACCTGATTGGCTGCCTCCATAAGGTTCCAGACAGTTTTACCGTCAGAATAAACTTTCATGCCCAAATCGGGTAAAAGCACCTGGTATTTGGTACCTTTCAATAATAACGACCCGCTGTTTTGCTCCTTAATATTCATTTTGGGATTTTCCATGGTAAAAATAAAGTTGGCCGAAAGCGAACTGTATGATTGCATTTTTTTACTTGTCTTCTCGAGCAGATCTTTGGCCTTCTGGTCGCTCTGCCCATAAACCGAAATAGCTGACAAAGCAATGATAACTAATAAAAAAAACCTTTTCATATAATGTATTAATTTAATAAAATCCAAACTTTTGTTTCAGATTTGCTCCTCCAACGTTCGGAACAATTACCGCAGGCTATTCAATAATTGTTCCAAAGTGTATTCATCCTGTATGAGTACCTGTCGGGCCTTGCTGCCCTCTGACGGCCCAACTATCCCAGCGAGTTCAAGCTGGTCCATAATCCGGCCTGCCCGGTTATAACCAATAGCAAGTTTACGCTGGATCATGGAAGTGGACCCAAGCTGGTTTCTGACCACAAGGGCAGCCGCCTCATCGAAAAGTTCATCCTTTTCCGACAGGTCGGTATCCAGGATACCTTCGGCATCGCCTTCAACTTCGGGCAATAGGAATGCTGTGGGGAAACCGCGTTGATCTGAAATAAACTTGCAGATACTTTCTACTTCGGGCGTGTCGAGGAAAGCACATTGTACGCGCGTAATGGTACTCCCACTCGAAATGAGCATATCGCCTTTCCCGATCAATTGATTTGCACCCGGTGTATCGAGTATGGTGCGTGAATCGATCATAGAGGCTACCTTGAAGGCGATACGGGCCGGGAAGTTGGCTTTGATAACTCCGGTAATGATATTGATCGACGGGCGCTGTGTGGCAATAATCATATGCAAGCCAACTGCCCTGGCAAGCTGCGCAATACGGGCAATAGGCATCTCAATTTCTTTGCCCGCTGTCATAATCAGATCTGCAAATTCATCGATTATCACTACTATATAAGGCATATACCTATGCCCCTTTTCCGGATTCAGCCTTCGCTTGATAAATTTCTCGTTGTATTCTTTAACATTCCTTGCATGAGCTTTTTTCAGCAATTCGTACCGTTGGTCCATTTCAACGGTCAACGAGGCAAGTGTATTCTTGACTTTCTGTATGTCGGTGATAATTGGATCGGGTTCGTCGGGGAGCTTGGCCAGGTAGTGCTTTTCGATTACCGAATAGAGGTTTAGTTCAACTTTCTTCGGATCAACAAACACAAACTTCAGTTCCGAAGGGTGTTTCTTGTACAGCAACGAAGCAATGATCACGTTCAACCCCACCGATTTTCCCTGACCGGTTGCACCTGCAACCAGAATATGCGGCATTTTCACCAGGTCGAACATATAGGTTTCGTTCGAAATGGTTTTCCCAAGTGCAACCGGTAATTCAGCGTTC